>JANMSY010000159.1:0-4617 GCA_031389865.1 Anaerolineales bacterium
TGAACCACCACGAATAACTTTTCGTTTCATCGCCGGAGCATCATCTGGTTTTGCGTTGTATTGAAAATCAGGACTAAAATCAGACATTATCTCGTAGCTTGATTCGTCATAAGCATTGGAGGTCCACTCTGCCACATTTCCCGCCATATCGAAGACCCCGAACGGACTCGCCCCGAGTGGATACGTCCCCACACGTGATGTATCGCCTGCGATCATATTGAAGTTGGCACGCAAGCCGTCCGCTTTGTCTTCGCCCCATGGGATGGTTAGCCAGTCATCACCGCGCGCAGCGCGCTCCCATTCGGCTTCAGTAGGCAGGCGTCTTTGTGCCCATTCACAATACATTTTCGCCTGGCCCCATGTCACATACACCACCGGATAATCATTGAACTCCGGATTGTTAAAATAGTCAATGCGCCGGAGAGACCGAAAGTTTTGTGGAGGCTTGCACGGTCCCGACTGCACACATAGCAGATACATGGCATTCGTCACTTCAAGTTGATCCATCCAGAACGCATCGAGTGTCACATAATGTGCGGGCCTTTCATCAGGTGCAGAGCGCGCGTCCATGCCGCCCATGCGGAACATTCCTTCCGGGATGTAGACCTGCGGCATGCCATCCACAGTTGACACGCGTTCATTCGATATTTCCGGGATGGGTGTTTCCGTGGGAAGGATCTCTTCCACTGTTGCGGTGGGAAGCACAACCGTTGGAATCGTTGGAACGCTAGTGGGGTTCGGCGTGGAAATGGACTCAACAGGGATTGGAATTTCATTTCCCCGGCAGGATGCGATCAGGCCGATGGCAAGCAGGAATGGGATGTATGTTTTCATCGCGGGCTATTATATGCCATCGCGGCATATGTCATTGCGAGTCTTCGAGAAGCAATCTCATTTTATACGGAGGACTTTTATCGATTAGCCCGACCCGCTTAACCGGAGATTGCTTCGCTCACTACGTTCGCTCGCAATGACATGTTCTGAACTACGGCGCTGCGCCCACGAAGGAGAGCGCGTAGAGCGCGGCTTCATAGCCCGGGCGGACGGATAACGCCTTGCGCCAGTCTTCGATCGCGCCATTGGTGTTACCACTGCGGTAGAGCGCCCATCCATGCCACAGCCATGCCTCTTCAGACATTTCCGTTCGTTGCAGCGCGTAATTGGTCAGCGCCAGCAGGTCATCTGTGCGGTTTGCCTGGAAGTTCGCAATGAATGGACCGAACTGATAGCGGAACATGCGCTGCGGCAGCCCGAGTTCACGCGCCTTGTCATAGGCCGCGTTCGCCTCGTCATATCGTTCAAAGTAGATGAGATTACTGCCTGTGTTGAACCACGCGAACGCGTCGCTGGGGTCTTCAACAGTGGCGGCTTCAGCCATGGCTAACGCGTTCAGCCCGTTCAAGCCAGGGTCCCAGTTGGAGCCAAGCAGAGTCTGCAATTGCGGCTCCTGTTCAGGCAAATACACAACCATGTAGACATAGTTGAACGGCTTCCATTCCGATTCGATCTGTTCATACGGGAACTGCATATCGGGCCCGCGGTATGGGTCCTGCGCGGTGAAGGTTTGGGTGCTGTCATCGTACCCGGTCAGCAGCAGATAATGCGCCGCCCAGAGATCGTCGTCGGGCCAGCCGGTATCGTCCGGGTTGAGAGATGTGGTACCTTCGACAATGACGGGATATCCTGCGGCGATAAGACGCTTGAGCGTTACGAGGTCACCGCCGACACGATATTCGACGCGCAGCCAGCCCGCGAAGTTGCGGACCCAGTACGCCATCTCCTCGAGGTTGACGTTGCGATCCCCGTTGACCGGTTTGATCACATCTGAAATGGTACTCTGGTCACCGCTCCAGCCAAGCATGCGTAGCATCATTGAGAGCGCAGCCGGGCCGCAGTTATTCGGAGCCTGCTTTTCAAAGGAAGGGGATGCCAGCAGCGCCTGGGGTGGAGGCGGTGCAAGGGTCGGTGTCGCCGGGATGGCTGTGGCCAGCACCTCTGCCGTAGATGTTGATGCCATCGCAGCGGTTGGGCTTGCAACGCTTGTGGGCCCGGGTGTGCTGGGAAGGGCGGTTGGCGCACTGCCAACGGGATTGAGAACATTCCTTGCATAGATCCTTGCCACTTCGAAGCGCCATGCCAGGCGGCTGTTGATGGCCGGGATTTGATACATTGCAAGGGTGAGCAGGAATAAGCCCGCACCCGCAAGTAGTATGGTATTTCGTTTCGACATGCAAAAAGTGTACCAGAGGAGTATGAATACCCATTAAGCAACCCACAGGAAGAGTGGATAATTGTGTGGGCTTTGCCCAATAGTTTCACCACGGAGTACACGGAGAACACAGAGAAAACCTCCCAACTCGGACAAGCCGAAACCAAAAAGGATTCAACCACGAAGGTCACGAAGGAACACAAAGGAAAATCATTTGGAAAAACCTTCGTGACACTTTGTGCTCTTCGTGGTGAAAAATTCTTGTACAAAAAACAAGGATTTCACTTGTAAGATACTAAATTCTCCGTGAGCTCTGTGTTCTCCCCCGGCACCACCCCACCGGGGCTGGTGTGTGGTGAGAAGAAGTATGGCCCATTCTTTTAGCCACTCCCCCGACAGGTCACGTCCCAGGGTCATCTGCAGTCCCCACATATGCATAGACTTGTTTCGTACCGTATTTCTTCAAGACCGTATAGCGCGTGTAGCCATCCATCAACTCGAAACCCTTGCGGTTGAGGAGAAGCGGCTCGATCGAAACACCGCGCAGCATAGATTCTTCCCGCTCCTCTGCGCGTTCCTTGAGGCCGATCCGAAACTCCTCCACGCTCATCAGGTCGGTGCGTGGATGAATATCTTTGAATTCAATGACCTGAAGGGTGAACTCCATTTTGGGGAGTACGTTCATCCATTCGACAGTCCAACGCTCATGCGGAGCTTCGTGATGGTCGAGCTCCCACTCACGCATGATCCATTTCATGAGATGCTGCTGGATCCTGATCGGATCAGCGATGACGTGATAGGTGAAATCACCGAGTCTGCGATATTCAAAGGAATGGAACATGGTTATCAAAAAGATATCCGTCATTGCCGGCATGGCGAAGCAACTCAACGTACTGGAAGATTACTTCTCGAAGACGCTCAATGATGAATGATTCTACTTATGCCCCAGCAGTGTCACTGCCGCAGCAATGGAGGGGTCGTTCTCGAAGGTGAAGGAATCCCATGCACTGAAGGCTTCGATATCGGGGATAATGCCCGTGTCTTCCCAGTTCTGATCGGAATTCGCGGGATGGAACGTTTCGGAAGCGATCCATATTTGTGAGCCATCTTCAAAATCATAGCCATGCAGCACCTCCACATTGCCGAGGCTGGTCTCGCCGGTGACCTTGGCAGCTCTTGAATCGCGCATGATGCCGGCGAAGATCTCTCCGTAGCTGACCGTGTCCTCGCTGACCATCACCACCAGTGGGACAGTCTGTGAGTTCTGGATGGGGTCCGCCTCCACGCTCAATGTGCGCGACTCAGCGCGGCTGACGAACTGCCCCAGCCTGCCCGATGCAAAGAACGCAAGGATCGGGTTGGCAACCGTGCTGCTCCCGCCCCCGTTCATCCGCACATCCAGGATCAACCCATCGAGGTTGCCGAACTCGTGGAGAGCCTCCTCGATCTGGGGCGGGATGGTCTCGTCGAAAAAGGTCGGGATAAAAATGTAGCCGATCCTGGACCCGTCTGCCGTGGGCACCAGGCTCGCCTCGATCTTCAGGTTGCCCGTGATCGAGTGACGGATCAACATGACATCACGCGGTTCCTCGCCCGGCGATTGCACGGTGACGACGACAGCCGAACATTCCGGTCCACGCAAACGGTTGCGTTCTTCATCGAAGACCGGCGAACCGTCCACCGTAAGGATGCTGTCATGTGCCTTGATGCTCGCATACTCGGCAGCCGATTCAGGGAAAGTGGAAATGACGACCAGCCGCCCGCGCTCCAGGTCCGATTCTCCATAGACGCCGATGCCTACAAACTCCACGTCACCTTTCAATTCTGCTTCGGCTGCCTGCACATCCAGGGGTGAAAGAAAAAACGAATGCTCATCCTGCAGTTCATCGATCATGTTCTGCATTTCGAAATAGAATGTTGTGGTATCCAACCCTGCTTCGATCTTTTGCCGGTAACGGGATTCGATCTCGCTCCAATCCCTGCCGTTGAAGTCGGGATACACATACACATTGCCAACGATGGTCCCGATCTCACGAATGATACTCAGTTGTTCGTCTGTGGGAATTTCGGGGGTGATGTTTGATTCAAGTGTAGGCTCCACAGCAATGTCTGGCGGGACGGTGGCAAGTGCAACGGAAGTGCATTGATCGGGGATGAAGGCTGGTATAAGGGGAACAGGTGTCGGTGTGGGGGATGCGGTTGCAGTAACAGTGGGAGGCACGGGCGTGATCGTCGGTGGGACGATCATCTGCGTTACATAATTGCATAGGGCGGCCAGGGCCATGCCGACGCGGGGCGGCTGTGGCTTGACGATAGGGGTCTTGGGCACGATACTGGAAAGTCGTTCGATATACTGCACAAGAGGCGTTCCCGTGCACGCCCGCATTGTGCCCCAGCGAAAGCCCCAA
>JANMSY010000160.1:0-4995 GCA_031389865.1 Anaerolineales bacterium
TCTGATGTGATTTGGGAATAAATAATGGAGGTCTCAAGGTCGAGTCTTTGGGGAATATTTCAAACCGTGTAAAACCCTTTTGTTGTGGATATTATGTTTTCATCATCGACTTGCGGAAATGATTGTTTGCATGCATCAAGCTCTGTATTATTTTTCTGGAATTGGCAAATCAGGGCACGTAGCATGGTAAGGAATAGATGCTCCTACAAATTGCTGCCACTCCTGTTGGGTAAAGTTTCTGCCTGCAATCCTACACGCTTTTTCCACCCAAAATTTCGGGTCAATATCCCAGAGGATAACTTCATTCTTTGATGCAGAAATCAACGTCTTACCGTCTGCTGAGAAGAAGAGGCCGCCATTCATAATGGCACTTGTGTGGCCATCGAGAACGACTCTACGAGATGGATTCTCAGGATCAGTTATATCCCAAAGTATTACGGTATTATCTTCACCTCCGGATGCCATTGTCTTTCCATCTGGGCTGATCGCTACACTCGTAACTGGTGCATTGATATTCGCGCTTATGGTGGCTCGCGATTCAACTTCGCCACCTGGACGAAGGCTCCAAATTGAAATTGAGTTGTTTCCATTGGCGCTTGCGAGAAGTGTGCCATCTGAATTGAAGGCTACTCCTCTGGGGTCCGGCACCTCCAATTCTTTAATAACAGCAGGAGGATTCTCGTCCGAGAAATTCCAGAGCTGCAGTGTGCAAGCGACTATCGCGGCCAGGTTCCCATTGTGAGTAAACGCTGTATCTTTGAAGGGACATGCATTGGAGCTTACAAGCTGCGGATCTCCGGCTTCTCTCATGCTGATGATTTTTCGCCAATAAATCGATAGCTTATTGTTGATTAGTTCGCCTGCTAAAATGTACTGATTTCCTACTGCAAAAATATCGGCCGTATTTGTATTAATAAATGGGATGTTATCACTATACGCCAACCGCGTCAGGTCTCGTGTATACACGGTAGGACCGTGCTTATCACTGAACCAATCTCCAAAATAAAACAAAGTGGCTTCATCCGGGCCAAATACAATGTGGCGGATAGGGACTGATATGGGAGTTCTCCGCCTTTCTTGTTTAGCGGCAGGGTCCGAAATATCCCATAAGACAATGGAGCCATTAATATCCCCTACCGCAAGTAGATTTAATTTTGGACTGTAATCAATCGCCGTGATTTCCGGGCGGCTCGCTATCTGGTCTTGCCACATAGGAGCAATATTTTGCTGAAGAATATTCAAAAGAGCGATCTTCGAGTCGGTTCCTCCCACCGCAAGGAATTCTCCCGCACTGTCAAATGTAATACTGCTGATATGATCAATGGGTGCACTAAACGTTCTGACCAATTTTAGGTGACGTGGATCTGTCAGATCCCATTCTCCAATTATTCCATCCTGGGCAGTTGTATAAAGTTTTTGATTATCTGGGCTGATGACCATGTTTCCGAGGACACTGTGATGGACTTGAGCGTAGGGAAAAGCGCCAGCAAATTCACGTTCGTTATTCGAATAGAAGAAGACCCGAATTAACTTTTTGTCCGCAATGAGCAGATACTTCGAGCTAAGGGCAACAACGGGCTGCCCGGTATCAAATTCAAATGGGTTCCCGACTGGTTCACTGGGATTGTAATTATGTTTCTGCATATTCCAGATACGCACTAAGTTATCCTGTCCTCCAGAAACAAGAAGTGGTGCCGTAGAACCTGGTGCAAAGCTAAGATAGCTAATGTCCACTGCACGATCGGAAACCTCATGTGGATGAGCAAGACCGCCCACCTGTCGAGGCGAACGAGGAGTCGAAATATCCCAGACCTTGATCTTTTTATTCCCAGATACTGCAAGAACGTTGCTGTCCGCACTAATCGCAACTTTTACGTTGACAAACGATTGAGACGAGAAATCATTAAGGGTCGCAAGATTCGTAACCTTGGATGTGCTTACATCCCATAATTCAACATGGCCATCCTGATACCCAATTACCATAAGTTTGCTATTGGGGCTAAATATGACATCACTCGGCCCAGTGGCGCCTAGGCTCTTCCAACCCGTCACAGGCTTTGGAGAAGATGAGTCTTCTCTATTCCAAAGTCTCACCGTATCACTCATCGATATCATTAATTTCCCATTCGGAGAATAAAGGATCTTTCGAACTGTTCCTGAGTCAAGATCCAGGGTTCGTACAAGCCCTGGTTGCATTTTACTCAGTAATTCGGGCAAAGCGTCAGGATGCTCATCTTTTGAAAGCTTATTGATTTCCAGCAGATGAAAGGACTCCACTCCGAGCAACAGGCTCTGTGTGTAATTTCTGTCAATCAAAGATCTAGCTTCGTTCGCTAATTTTTGCGAAAGCGTACGTATCGCTTCTTCATCTGCCCTTTGCGCGTTTGTGACTGCAACACCTTGAATAGCTGTTGAAGCCGCCTGAACATTTGCAGCTTGTGTGCCCGCTGCTTGTGCAGTTGAAAGCGCTCTTTGCTCATTAGCAACAGCAAATTCTCGGGTCACCACACCGGCAACAGTAGTTGATTGTGCATAAAGGGCATTGTTTCTTTGTCCCCAGGCAAATACTCCGAATGCCCCCAGCAAAACAAAAGCCAGTGCAATGCCGCTCGCAATAATGCGCCTTGTTAACCGAGTCTGCCTTTCAATTTGCAGAGCCTGGTTTTTACTTTGTGAAATGTATTCGCTTAGCTCGACCAGATCCTTTGGTCTTTTGACCCAATGCTCTTGTGCAATTGCCAGTTCACGACCACGCAATAGTTCTGCTCTGCCATCTTTCCACTCCTCGCATCGTTCTGCCAGCTTCTGTCGCCACGTTAAAAACTCACGATTATCTTCCAGCCATGTACCAAACCGTTTCCATTCCCGCAACAAAGTATCATGGATCAACTCCACAGTATTGCGGCTGGTGACAAGCAAACGGTGATCCGCGAAATGCTTGATCACGTGCCGGGCCGGCTCATCAAATTCCACTAATGCGCGGCGCCTTCTTGTGTCAGGCAAGCCTTCCGCTTTGTCGCCGAGGTACACAAGACCTGTCAACAGGCTTTCGGCTGAGGCTCGATCTACTTCGGACAGTTCACTATAGGCATCATCAGCCCAACGCGCGAGACTGCCAGTCACCCCGCCAATCACATTATATCTCTCATGTGTTAACATGCCATCCCGGCACTTCAACCATAATTGACTCAACGTAAATTCCAGCAAAGGCAAGACGGCACTGCGGGTTTCATCCTGTGTTGCCACATCATTCAAGATCAATTCAGTCAGACCTTCTTCGAGCCCCAGACCCACTGACTCGGCAGGCCTCTCGATCATTGCCACTAACTCGTTTCGACCCATTGTTCCAGGCACATTCTCAATTGTTAGATGATCGGACTTTGCCAGTGGCGCAGCTTTGGCGTGAAAGGCGCTGTAAAAGTCGTCGCGCATCGACAAGATGAGAATTAGTTTTGGGTTTTCCAGCGCCTCTGCCAGGTCTTGCACGAAGCGGCTGCGGAGATCATCAGGGCAGAACGTGAATAATTCTTCGAACTGGTCAATGAACAGAACGATACGGTCAAACTCTCTATGTGATTCCAGGTATTGATTAATATTGATCGGCAGAAGACCCTCAGCCGCCATCTGTTGGAAGGGATCCTCCGCTGGTCGCATTCTGACCTGTGCCCATTTCTCGCTGCCTGGCAGTTGATCTTCTTTCAGAGCCCGGAGCAGCCCCGCTTGAACGACCGATGACTTGCCGCTTCCGGAAGGACCCAACACCGCCAGAAAGCGACACCCACTACGTAAAACATCAACCAGTTTTTTCGTGAGTGCCTCACGCCCGAAAAAAAATTGTGCCTTTTCAATCGTGAACGTATCCAGCCCAAGATAAGGACAGACTTCCAAGGATTGGATTTCAGGACAGACCTGTAAGAGTGTTTCCGACGGAATGGCAAATGCAGTATCGCGAAGTTTGCCGCTGGCATCGGTTTTGTAAACGCTGACAACCATTCCAACAACAACGTGGCGTTTCTCATCCAAAAGCGGTGCACCGCTATGACCTATGTTCAGTTGTTGAGAGCGAAGTTGAAGCAAATCCTGACCATTCTCTGTGACCATGCCCAGAATCTCGCCGCGCGCATGGATACCATCTATAGCGTCAACAATTGGATAGCCAAAAGCCTGAAATAGATTCCCCGACCTACTGTTTCGCGTCGCGCCAAGCCGAAGTGGCTTAATGTTTTCAACCGTGCGGTCTAGACGCAAGAAAGCGATATCGCCATTTTTTGGGTCGCGGTAATATTCAGGAATAACCTGCGCGGACAGCATTTCACCCAGTCCTTGCAGTTGCAGTTGGATTGTTCCGCCCATGGCATTCTCAATCACATGGGCACAGGTGACAGCAAGGTCTTTGGCGACAAGAAACCCTGTGCCAAGGATTCGTCCATTGCTCAAAATTCGGAGGGTGCTGGAGTGGATCATCATAAAACCATCCCTTGTTGCGTGTTGTTGAGTTAAGATTCCAGGGTGTAGTGTTTATTCCAAATACTGGTGGATTTCCTTACCCTGTAGTGAGGCTCCGGATTACTTTGCCAGACCTATACATAGTATACAACCCAAGGAAGAGATTGTCGATACGGATTTTTAATTGTTAGCCCAAAGCTAAAATGTCCCTTTTCTGCAAAGCTAAAATGTCCCCTTCGGAGGACGAGAAAATGGAGACATTATTGAGTATGAGCACAAAAGAATTGAGCAGGTTGGAAGTGATGCGAAGGTTGGCAGAGAAACGAATGAGCCAGAAGGAAGCGGGAAAAATTCTGCATCTTGGTACACGGCAAATAAAGCGATTGTTGAAAAGATACAGAAAAGAAGGCGCAGCCGGATTGATCTCAAAACACCGAGGTCATAAAGCTGCCAATCGATTATCGGAGAGTATGAAGAAACAGAGCTTGGATTTTCTGAAAACAAAATACCGAGGCTTTGGTCCAACGCTGGCACACGAGAAGTTAGTGG
>JANMSY010000185.1:0-14885 GCA_031389865.1 Anaerolineales bacterium
TCTTTACATGGGCTGGAAGAATGCGCCACTGATCTCGGGCAGAAGCAAGCCGATGGTGTTCGTCCGTTTGCTGGCGAGGACGCGCGCTGCATGACGCGGAACGAACTGGAGCTCATCCATCGCGAGCCGTACCCGGTCTGCTTTTTCCGGTTGGACAGGGGTTGTGCCATTCAGCACGCGGCTCACCGTGGCAATCGATACTTCTGCCTGGCGCGCGACGTCGGCGATCGTGGGTGGGCGGCTTTTGGGTGTCATTACGATCTTGAAAGCGTTTTCTGAAAACGTTTTCAGCAGTATATGGAGTTTTGAAGGGTTCGTCAAGAGGATATGAATATATTGCCTTAAAACAGAAGTGACCTGCCAGCACGGCAGGTCACTCTTTACTAGAGATGGCTACAGAGGGTTGAGGGGGTTGTCACGCTTTGCAGCAGTGTATTTTTCAGGGTTGCTTTCAAAAGCTGCGCGGCAACCTGCAGAGCAAAAGTAATAGGTTTGTCCTTCGTATTCTGCCGAATCGGCGGCAGTTTCAGGGGTAACTTCCATTCCACACACAGGGTCTACCAACATTTCATCCATAATATGCTCCTTTCATAGTATGGTTAACGGGCTGTGGACTGGGCTGTTATAGCGGGGTATATATGGGTTTTACGGAGGCAGCTTGACGGTCCGATTGGAGCCGATCTGTTTTAACACGCAAACGGGATGTATGCTTCCATCCCGTTTGTATTAACCAACTATTCAAATAGTGGACCTAATCGTCCGCTGCGGCGATTGCCTCATCCAACACTTCAGTGTCAACTGTCGCTGGCTTGAAGACCAGGAAGATCGCATTTAAAAGGATGCCTAACACGGCGGCCGTGGCAATTGCCGGTAAACCGTTCGGAAAGATGCCGGGGACCAGCACGGGGATGAAACCGCCCGGGTATCCAATATTGCCGCCAATGCCGACGATCATAATGATCGCGCCGATAGCCAGGTTGCGCGGATCGAACATGCTGACCTTGTGCTCCTGCATCAACGCAATGCCCTGCATGCCGATGACTCCGAACAGGTAAATGGCGAGTCCGCCGCTGACTGCCAGTGGGACAGTTTGAACGAGGCCCGCAAGTTTGCCGATGAACCCGAGCAGGATGGCGATCACACCTGCTGCGACCAGCGCTGGACCTGAGTAGTTGCGGGTGATCGCCATCAGTGAATTATTTTCGCCGTAGTTCGTCCCGGCAGTGGCGCCGAACATGCCCTTCAGGGTATCGTCAATGCCATCCAAAATCAGGTTGAAGCCGATGTTCTTATCCAGGTGGTATTTTTCACGGCCTGTGTCATCCGCCAGGCGGTCGACATACAAACTGATCTGATACAGGTGTGCAGTTGATTCGGGAACGGTGGCGATTGCCATGACCGCGATGCTGAAGATGGCTGTGCCAACCAAAGCTCCACTAAAGCTGGGCAGGGTGAAATGAGGGACAGCAAACCAGGCGGCGTCAGCCAGGGGCTTGAATTGATTCGGATCTGGTGCAACGATGGCTGAGAAAATATAGCCGAAAATCGCACCCAGCAATACGGGGATCATGCCAAGAAAACCCTTATTCTGCAGGTACACCGAGAACAGGACGGTCACAAGCAGTGTAACCAGCGCCACCATGAAATTGGCGCTTGCCATTTGTCCGAGTGCAGCGAATGCGAGACCGAAACCAATGATGGCCGCGACCGAGCCCGTCACGATCGGAGGCAGGACCATGTCGATTTTTTCCTTGCCCAGGGCGCGGATCAGCAGGCCGATGATAATGTTAAGCAAACCGGTGACGACAATACCTGCCTGCATGGTGCTGAGCACCTCATCTGGCAGCGGAACGCCGAATTGCGGCAGTTCTCCCGTCATTTGCTGGGCAATAGCCAGGTATGCTGCGATATAGCTGAAGCTCGATCCATAGAATAACGGAATGAATTTACCGAGCCGCCATTTGGCAAGCAATAGGGCGACCACCGTGCCTACGCCTGAGATGGTCAATACTGTGCCAACATGGAAACCACACAGTGCCGCGACCAGGACGGTGGCGGGAAACATGGTCAGCACATGTTGGAACCCTAACAACACAAGTTGCAGGGGCGGGGGACTGTCGTTGGGCAGGTAGCCCATCACTTTGGTTTTTCTGGATGCAGCCATTTCATTTCTCCTCTTCTGAAAGTTGGTTCTTAAATGAATTGGGTCCGGTTCAATGGTTTTGGTTCAACTTTATGCTCACCTCCGACTAAAAATCGCCATGGAAATACTAAAACCTCTTTGGTATTCCCAAGGACGGAGCCTTTTGATAGGTGCGTAACCCATGCATCTGCCGTTGATCCATTTGGCATACATAACCCCCATTTCAAGATAAAGACGCGTTTTTTTCATCCTGTTTTTTGGATTTATGTGCTGTGATTGCATCGGACCTGATCAACGCTTAAGAGAGTGTT
Organism: Anaerolineales bacterium; assembly: GCA_031389865.1. Lineage (GTDB taxonomy): Bacteria > Chloroflexota > Anaerolineae > Anaerolineales > Villigracilaceae > Defluviilinea. The sequence goes on from JANMSY010000185.1 coordinate 2,455, forward strand.
TCTTAAGTATGTTGAAGTCTTGCCAGGATGCCTTTCAAGCCATTTTCAGCCACGAATTTCACGGATTGACACGAATGTTGCCCATCGAATGTCAAACCTTCGTGTTCGTTGTGTCCTTTGTGGTGAGTTAAGAAACAGTCTCTACGATATAATCTCGATAAGCAGACAAACTTTCTCCAAATCACAACCATCGTAATAGGATGGTGTTTCCATGATTGCCATCCAGATCTCAAATCCCTTCAGAGGAGAGTGTGATGTTATTAAAAGGTGACGTGACGATTCGTGCATCTCGAAAAAAGGTCTGGGATTTCTTGACCGACCCCAACCAGATCGGTCAGTGTGTACCGGGGGTGGAAAAGATCGAGATCATCGAACCCAATAAAAAGTATCGCGGCGTTGTATCCGTTGGGCTGGGCGGCGTCAAGGCACGCTTCAACGGTGATGTGGATGTGCTGGAGCTCGACGAACCCAAGCGCGCCAAATTGAAGGCGCATGGCACAGCCACAGGTACAGCGGCAGACCTGCTGAGTGAAATGTCATTGAGTGATGGTCCCGACGGCAGCACATTGGTCCACTGGACAGCAGATGTGAATGTTTCCGGGCAGCTGGCGAGTCTTGCAGCACGTCTCATGCTGCCCGTTTCTCAGAAACTTTCGGAGCAATTCTATAACGAGGTGCGGCGGAAGATCGAAACAGGGGAGGCGGACTCAGCACAGCATGCGTGATATTTTGTCTGATCTCGAACGCTGGCAAAGCGATGGAAAGTCCATCGCGCTGGCTACCGTTGTCCAAACCTGGGGATCAGCACCGCGCCGCGCCGGATCGAAGATGGGTCTCACTTCCGAGGGGCAGTTCTCTGGCTCGGTCAGCGGCGGCTGTGTGGAGAACGCGGTGATTGAGGTTGGGCTTGAGTCCTTGAAAACGAATCTTCCGAAACTTCTGCATTTTGGCGTGGCGGATGAGACCGCCTGGGATGTGGGGCTCGCATGTGGCGGCAGTATTGAAGTCTTCGTAAAACCACTGGACCAGACATTTTTTGAAGAACTGCGTTCGGTCCTGAAGAATGAACAACAGGCAGCACTGGTCACCATCATACGCGGACCTGACGAAATTTTTGGCCGGGAATTTTTGATTCACTCGGATGGACGGGTTACTGGCAATCTTTCAGATTACTGGCATGAAAAAGTGTTGATTCTTGCGAATGAAACTCTCCTGGCTGGCGAATCCCGGCGCGCTATGCTGGATGATGAGACGGAAGTCTTTCTTGAGTTCATCTCTCCGCCGCTGACTCTCGTTGCGGTCGGAGGAGTCCATATCACGGTGGCATTGATGTCGCTGGCGAAGACGCTTGGGTATCGCACCGTCGTCATTGATCCGCGCAGCGCGTGGGGCAACGCGGATCGCTTTCCCAATGTGGATCAACTCATTCAGGCCTGGCCGCAGGAAGCTTTTCAACAAATCAAGATCACTCGATCCACGGCAATTGCCATGCTCACCCATGACCCAAAACTGGATGACCCTGCATTGAAAATCTCACTGAACAGCCCCGCGTTTTATGTCGGTGCGCTGGGGAGCAAAACCACCCATGCAAAAAGGCGCGAGAGATTAGTGAGCGAGGGTGTGAGCGATTCGCAACTGTCCCGTTTGCACGCGCCGATCGGCATGGACATTGGTGCAGGAACTCCTGAGGAGATCGCGTTGGCAGTGATGGCTGAGGTGGTGGCTGCCTATCGAAAACGGGAACAGTTATTGGCTGACCGCGAAGCAGATTTTCATCCCATAAAAAATTGAGGCCCAGCAATGAAACCTGCTTCGTTTGAATATCATGCCCCTCAATCCATTGAAGAAGCCCTGCTGCTTCTGAGTGATCACGCAGACGATGCTAAATTGCTCGCCGGCGGTCAAAGCCTTGTGCCGGCCATGAATTTCCGTGTGGTCCAGCCCGCCCGGTTGATTGATCTGAATCGAATAACAGAGTTAAGTTATATTCGCGAAGATGGCGATGTGATGCGGATAGGTGCGATGACACGAGAGAGACATTTGGAATTTGACCCTTCGATTGCAAAACGCGTTCCACTTTTGAGTGAAGCCGCGCCGTTCATTGCACATCCTCAGATTAGAAATCGCGGCACGATTGGCGGGAGTATCGTCAACGCAGACCCGGCTGCAGAGCTGCCTGTATTGATGCTGGCGTTGGACGCGCGCCTCAAAGCACGCAATGCCTCTGCAGAACGTTGGATCGACGCACAGGATTTTTTTGCCGGCATGTTTACCACTGCGCTCGCACCTGATGAGATGCTGGTGGAAATTGAACTGCCATGTATGCCGGCGCACACAGGCTGGTCGTTCATAGAAGTGTCGCCGCGTGCAGGCGATTACGCATTGATGGGGGTCGCGGCTCTTGTGACACTGGATGATAATGGGAATTGTAAACAGGCGAAACTGGTTTATTTGAATGCAGGCGATGGGCCTGTGGATGCAAAGCAAGCGGCCGAACTTCTGAAAGGCGAGACATTGAGCGATCCTTTGATCGAATCTGCGGCTGCACTCGCAAGCGAAAAAGAGATCAATCCCTTTGGAAATATTCACACCTCCGATGATTTCCAACGCCATCTGGCGAAAGTGTTGACGAAGAGAGCATTACTGCAGGCATCCGACCGCGCTGGAGAACTGTGATGACCCAATCCATTTCCATTACTGTCACCGTCAATGAAAAAAGATATCAGCGTGCCGTGGAGCCGCGCCTGCTGCTCAGTGATTTCCTGCGCCATGAACTTGGACTCACGGGCACGCATGTCGGCTGCGAACACGGTGTGTGCGGGGCCTGCACGATCCTGTTCGAGGGCGAATCGGCGCGCTCGTGCCTGATCTTCGCCGTGCAGGCAGATGGTCACAACATTATGACCGTGGAAGGTCTGGCTACCCCCCTTTCATCCCCCCATCTGGGTACAGAGGGGGGCTTGCACCCGATCCAGCAAGCCTTTTGGGAGGCCCACGGGTTGCAATGTGGTTATTGCACGCCTGGCATTTTGATGACGCTTGTTCCATTCCTGCAACAGAATCCGGATCCGACCGAGGATGAAATTCGGCATGCGCTTTCTGGAAATCTTTGTCGCTGCACGGGGTATCAGCATATCGTGGATGCGGTCAAGCTGGCGGCGGAGAAGATGCGGTAAGTAGAGTTTGGAGAGTGAGCGTATGAACTACCAATTGATCGAGGATTTGCGTTATGGCAGGTTGACCCTCCCCGAGTTTCTCGCGCAAGTGAAAACTCATTTTGAGGAGCGTGAACCTTCCGTTTTAGCATTCATCCCGGAAGAGGACCGTTTTACGCGCATACAAAACGATGCAGAGGAGCTGATGCTCCGCTACCAGGATCTTATCAAGCGACCGCCTTTGTTCGGAGCGCTGGCCGCCGTAAAAGATATTTTTCATGTTAATGGTTTCAGCACCCGGGCGGGGAGCCGCGTTCCATCAGAACTTTTGCAGGGTCAGGAAGCGGAAAGTGTTTCAAGGTTGAAAGCTGCGGGTGCGTTGATGTTGGGAAAGACAGTGACCACTGAATTCGCTTATTTTTCAGCGGGCCCGACGCGCAACCCGCACAACCCGGAACATACACCCGGCGGCTCGAGCAGTGGCTCAGCAGCAGCCGTTGCGGCGGGGTTTTGCAGCGTTGCCATGGGGACGCAAACGATCGGCTCGATCATCCGGCCCGCCTCGTTCTGCGGGGTCGTCGGACTCAAGCCTACCTATGATCGCATTTCACGTGAAGGTGTGATCCCACTCTCGCCATCACTCGATCATGTGGGTTTCTTTACAGCGGATGTGGAAACCGCAATTCATGCCAGCCGCGCGTTATATAGGGATTGGGATGAACCCCTCTCCCTGGAAAGAAAACCGATTCTGGGAATTCCCGACGGACCCTACCTGGCATCCGCTTCAGACTACGCCCAAAGCTGGTTCGACACGATCTGCCGTTCCCTGGCTGATGCGGGGTATGAACTGCGCCGCGTCCAAATCATGGACGATTACGAGGACATCCGAACCCGCAATGACGTCATCCTGTCTGCGGAGGCTGCTCAGGTACATCAAGGCTGGTTTGAAAATCACAAAGACCTTTACTCTACTACATTTACCGAGCTCGTTCAGCGCGGCCAATCAATTACCGATCCCCAATACCAAACTGCCCTTACTGCCCGCGATGACTTCCGTGCCGATATCAGGAGATCCTTTGTGGAGAACGATATCGATCTATGGATCTGCCCATCCTCGGTAGGCGCCGCGCCCAAAGGTTTGGATGGCACAGGCGACCCGGCAATGAATCTCCCCTGGACGCAGGCGGGGCTCCCGGTCATGAATCTGCCAGCAGGGAAGAACCCGGATGGATTACCCATGGGTTTGCAGGTGGTTGCCAATTGGTACAAGGACGAATCCCTGTTGTTCTGGGCGAAAAATTTGGAGCACACTTTGGCAGGTGATAAAAGGTAATGAGTAAATGGTAATTACCAGGCACTAATTACCGTGGAGTAACCATGAACATTGACCAAGCCAATACCACTGCCGTGAACCGCATGATGGAAGCCAGGCCCATCTTGAAGAGTGTTGCCACCGCGCGCGACGTTATCCCGGGCATGAAGGATAATCTGCTCCTGCACGCGGGCCCGCCGATCGAATGGGCGCGGATGTCAGGTCCGTTACGCGGGGCGATGATCGGAGCGATGCTGTTCGAGGGGCTGGCAGCCAGTGAAATGGAAGCAGCTGCCATGGCCGAACGAGGCGAGGTCGAATTTGATTCCTGTCACCATCACAGCGCTGTCGGGCCCATGGCGGGAGTCATATCCGCTTCGATGAAGGTTTACGTGATCGAAAATGTTGAGCATGGAAATCGATCATTCTCCAATTTGAACGAGGGATATGGAAAGGTCCTGCGTTACGGCGCATACAGTGAGGATGTGTTGAAGAAGCTGCATTGGATGAATGATGTACTCGGGTCGGCATTGGCGGACGCGCTTGCAAAATCCAATGGCATTGACCTGCGCGCACTGATCGCCGAAGCGCTGCACATGGGCGACGAGGGACATAACCGCAACAAGGCGGGTTCGCTGATCTATCTAAAATTGATTTCGCCGCTAATCGCAAAAGTCGTAAAAGATGACGAAGTGGAATCAGAAATACTTCAGTTCATTGGCGATAACGCGCTGAGTGTGTTGAATCCTGTGATGGCGGCATGCAAGGCAATGACTGACGCCGCCCATGGGGTGGAAGGCAGCACAATGGTTACGACCATGGCTCGCAACGGCACGGACTTTGGGATCCGCGTCAGTGGGCTAGGCGAGAAGCAGTGGTTCACCGCACCTGCAGGAATTCCAATTGGGCTATTTTTCTCCGGCTTTACACAGGACGACGCCAACCCTGATATTGGCGATAGCGCAATCACTGAGACGGCGGGTATCGGCGGCTTTGCAATGGCAACCGCGCCCGCCATTGTCGCCTTTGTGGGTGGAACCCCGAAGGACACGATGAACGCGACGCTGGAAATGTACGAGATCACAATTGCTGAAAGCAAATTTTTCACCATGCCCGCACTTGATTTCCGCGGTACGCCCACAGGCATTGACCTGCGCAAAGTCGTTGAGTCGGGAATCGCGCCGCGCATCAATACAGGAATTGCACATAAGAATGCAGGTGTGGGCCAGGTGGGAGCAGGTTTGGTGAGGCCGCCGTTGAAGATATTTGAGGATGCTTTGGTGGCATTTGGGGAAAGGTACGAGCTGTGATTTGGTAATTGGTAAGTAGTAATTGGTAAATGGTAATTGGAGGAGTTGAATGTCTGCGACATTTGAAGACTTACGAGTGTTGAAATCCGCCGAGGAGATTGCGGACTCAATTTGGAAGCGAGTAATCCAATGGGATGAGTTTGCAAAGGATGTTGTTGGAAAACAAATGGCGCGGTCCGCGGATTCTATAGGCGCTAATATCGCTGAATCCTTTGGGCGATTCAACTTCGGTGAGAAACTTCAATTTTTATATTACTCACGTGGCAGTTTATTCGAGACTAAATATTGGCTGAATCGAACGCAAATACGCGGCCTGATGACTTCAGATGAGGTCAGAAAGTATATTGACGATCTGACTGCACTGGCTCGTCAATTGAACACGTTTACCAGCGGGTTGAAAACCGTCCGCGCTGAACAGCCAAAGAAGAAATCATCTGCCGCCGTTCGAGAATCTGCCGTGAAATATGTAGCAATCGGTCTTGAAGAAGTTCCTGCACCGCTTTTTTCAGAAGACGATCTAGCCTATCTCAACACATAATTACCCATTACAAATTACCCATTCAACAAAGGAGTCCCCATGACCAAGATCTACGACCTCTCGCAAGACCTCAATCAGGATTGTTCCTTCTGGCCCTTTTATCCGCCATTTGAGGTGAAGTACATCAAGCGCAAGTCGGAGCACGGGGTCAACGCCCAGTATATTCAGACGTCAAATCATATGGGCACGCATCTCGATGCGCCGCGGCATTTTGTGACCAATGGCAAGACGATCGACCAGATCCCCATCGAGTGGTGTTACGGCCCTGGCGTAATCGTTGACCTGAGTGACATGCTGGATGATCTGGCTCTTTTCACCCCCGATGATATCGAGAAGCGTGTGGATGTGCAGGATGGGGACATTTTGTTCATCCATACGGGCTGGCACAAGTATTCGTTCTTTAGTGATCAAGGGGATGAGGAAAGATATATCCAGCGCCATCCCGGCCCGCACTACAGCATTTGTGACTGGCTCATCGAAAAGAAAATCCACATCTGGGGCGTGGATATGATCTCCACCGACCACCCCATGAACCTGCCCATCGGCCGCTTCCTCGGCAAAGGTGGATTGGAACACTGGCAGAAAGTCCGCGCGAAGACCGAAGAAAAATTCGGCAAAGATCAAATGGATGTGTTGTTCCCTGATTCGGCATATCAACTGACACATAACGCCTTGTTCCCGCATGACTGTATCCACGTGGAGAATCTCGGCGGTGATATTGGGCTCAAGGAATTACACAACAAACGCATCACACTGGGCGTCTTCCCGTGGAAGTTCAAAGGTGGGGAGGCGGCGTTCTGCCGTGCGGTGGCGTGGGCGTAACCTCGTTGGTCGAGTAGGCAGCGCTCGTCCGCCGTATCGAGACCAACCGTTGACAAGAGTATTTCTGTAACAATAGTTGCTTTGCTCACCTGTGGTCTCGATATGCTCCTCACTTCGTTCGGAGCTACTCGACCACCGAGTGTGATGGAAAATTAAAGATTATATGGCATGGATGTATATTCTTAAATGTGCGGACGACTCGTATTATGTTGGCTCAACGAAGAATCTGGAACTTTGTTTGTCCCAACATCAATCAAGTTAAGGTTCAGGATATACATCAGGACGATTGCCAGTGGAGCTCGTTTATGGCGAAGAATATGACAGAGTTGCTGATGCTTATACTCGCGAGAAGCAGGTGCAAAACTGGGGCAGGGCTAAACGTGAAGCACTGATAAATGGCATTCTGGAAGTTCTGCCGCTGCTTGCAAAGAAGAGGTTTGAGAAAAAGAAAAATATTAATAAACCCTCGTTGGTCGAGTAATGCGAAGCACGTATCGAGACCAACAATTACAGGCAAACGAAAACTAACTTTGAAACATGCTGGTCTCGATACGCCCCGACTTGCACGGGGCTACTCGACCACCAATTATGATTTCTATTGGAGATTCTTATGGCCACCCGATATTTCGGCGAACGGATTAAGCGCAACGAAGATCCGCGTCTGCTCACTGGGCAGGGTTTGTTCGTGGATGATGTGAATCTGCCGAACATGCTCCATGTGGCCTTCGTGCGGAGTCCGTATGCGCATGCGAAGATCAACAACATCGATGTTTCGCAAGCCTTGCAGCGCGAAGGTGTGATCGCCGTTTACACCGCAAACGATCTAGGCGATTACTGGAAACCCGGTCCGCTGTTGGTTTCGCCGCCGCCCGTTGAAAATATTATTTTCAATGAACGTACGCAGGTTCCGCTTGCGAAGGACAAGGTCAAGTTTGCGGGCGAGCCCATTGTGATGGTGCTGGCGGAGAGCCGTTATATTGCCGAGGACGCGTTGGCGGACATCCAGATTGACTATGAGCCTCTCCAGGCTGTGGTTGACATGGAAAAAGCACTCCAGCCTGACAGCACGGTTGTGCATGAAGAGATTGGGTCAAACGTCGCCGCGCACGTGGTGCAGACCAAAGGGGATTATGCGACTGCCAGCAGGGAAGCTGCCCTCAAGATCAAGCGACGCTTTCTATATGAGCATGGTTGTGCGGCGGCGATTGAGAACCGCGGCATTGTCGCGCAATGGGATAACCGGGCCGGACGATTAACTGTCTGGGACACTACGCAGGCGCCCGTCGTGATCCGAAACGGACTGGCGGATATGCTTGGCTTGTCGGAGAGGCAGGTGCGTGTGATCGCGCCGTTCATTGGCGGCGGATTTGGCCCCAAGATCATGATGTTCTATCAGGAGGAAGTGCTGGTCCCGTGGGCAGCGATCAAGTTGAATCGACCGGTCAAATGGATCGAAGACCGCGCTGAAAATTTCGTCGCCACCACGCACGAACGCGGGCAGATCCACGATGCGGAAGCTGCGTTCGATAAGGATGGTCACATCCTTGGTGTGCATGATGTGTTTTTACATGACACGGGTGCGTATGCACCTTATGGACTGACTACACCGCTCAACAGTTCATGCACATTACTTGGACCTTACGATATCAAAAACTATTACAGTGAGTTCACGGCGGTCTTCACCAATAAAACCATCGTGACCCCCTATCGCGGCGCAGGACGCCAGCACGGAGTTTTTGTCATCGAGCGGTTGCTGGACCTGGCAGCGAAAGAACTAAACATTGACCGCGCCGAGATCCGCCGACGTAATTTTATTCAGCCTGATCAATTCCCGTATGACAATAAGCTCATCTACCAGGATTTTGCCCCGCTGATATATGACAGCGGTAACTATGAGCCTCTACTGGATAATGCACTCGAACGGATCGGGTATCACAACTTCATCAACGAGATCCAGCCGAAGCTGCGCGCCGAGGGAAAACACGTTGGCATCGGCATTGTTGCCTATGTAGAAGGCACTGGCATCGGACCCTATGAGGGCGCGAAGGTACAGGTGATGGGCAGCGGACGAGTCTCTGTTGTCACGGGAGTTGGCACACAGGGGCAGGGTCACTTTACCAGTTTTGCGCAAATCGTCGCGGAACAGCTGGGTGTGGAAGTAAACAAAATAGATGTTGTCACGGGTGATACAGATCAGTTCTATTGGGGTGCGGGAACGTTTGCCAGCCGCGGCGCGGTCGTTGCGGGCAATGCGATCAATGAGGCCGCGAAGGTTGTGCGCAGGAAAATCCTTAAGCTTGCCTCCGAACATTTCAACGCGCCTGAAGATGAACTCGAGCTCAGTGATGGCATGGTGCGCGTGCAGGACGTGCCGCGCATGTCCATTTCGCTGGGCGACCTCGCGGGCAAGGCGAACCCGACACGCGGCGCGGTCCAGCCTGGGACAGAGCCTGGTTTGGAGGCCACCAGCTATTTCGGTCCGGAACGAGGCGCCACTGCAAGTGGAATCCACGCCATGATCATCGAGGTCGATCCCGGGACCATGCAGATCCATATTCGCAACTATCTCGTCGTGCACGATTGCGGGAAGGTCATCAATCCGCTCATTCTTGATGGGCAGATTCACGGTGGTGTGGCGCAGGGCATCGGCAATGCATTTTACGAGCGGCTCGCATACGATGAGAACGGGCAGCTGCTCAACGGTACGTTCATGGATTATCACCTGCCGACCAGCCTGGATGTGCCGCGCATCGAAACGGGACACGGTGTGACGCTTTCGCCGCTCAACCCAATGGGGGTGAAAGGCGCGGGCGAAGCGGGCGCGATTCCCGTCGGTCCGCTTTTTGCCCAGGCTTTAGAAGACGCCTTGCATGACGTGGATTTTGAGATCCTGGAAATTCCGTTGAATTCGAATCGGTTGTGGGAATTGGCGAGTGGGAAGTCTTCGCGCTGAGCGGAGGGAGGACGGCATTATCGTCCGAAAGAAGACGAAGCGTGGTTGGTAATTGGTAATTTGTAATTGAATGAAGTGCTGGTGGTCGAGTAGGGCTGAGCGTTCGTTGCGAGCGTATCGAGACCAAGTTGGATAAAGTATCCCCCTTCGTTCTTAGCCGATGGCTGATTCCCCGTAGGGGGCTGTGCCTAACCATCGGCTTTATCTTTCGCCCAAGATGTTGACGGTGGATTGAAGGAGTTAACATGGAAGTGCAATAATTTGTAGTAAATATAAATATTGACTTACTTTTTGTTATTTGGTATACTTCTTAATGATTTCTGAAAGGAGAGTAAAAAATGGAAACTGTTGCCACTTCAAAGGGGCAGGTTGTCATCCCATCCAAAATTCGCAAGCAATTGGGGATTAAGGATGGAACGTATCTTCAAATTGACGTGAATACCGTAACCAGGCAGATCATCCTCACCCCCGTAACGCGTGAGTACGTTCACAGCCTGCGTGGAAAGTATAAGGGCAAGGGATTGATGAAGGCGTTAATGGCGGACAAGAGACGCGAACGGGAGTTGTAATATGGCAAAGAAGGCAAAAGCATATGTATTGGATACCTGGGCAGTGATTGCCTATCTTGAAGACGAGCCTTCGGGGGAGCAGGTTGAAGAATTGATCGCCACTGCACATGAAGAACAAATCCCTATTTACATGAGTGTGGTCAACGTCGGGGAAGTTTGGTACACGCTGGCACGGGAAGTATCGGAAGAGGATGCGGATGCGAGCGTGAAAATACTCAGGGACCTGCGGATTCAATTCGAAAATGCCGATTGGGAATTAACGCAGGAAGCGGCGCGTTTCAAGTCACAAAACAAGATGTCTTATGCAGATGCTTTTGCCGCCGCCTTGTCAAAAGTCAAAAAAGCAGATTTGGTGACAGGGGACAGGGAATTCAAGCCGTTGAATGGTCAAATCAAGATTTCGTGGTTATGAATGAGTAGGGAGTGTTCGTTGCGAGTGGATCAAGACCCAATTGGATGAAGTGCCCCGCATCTTTCCAAGCCGATGGTTGATCCTGAGCATCGGCTTTTTCCTTCACCTCAGCCGCTGACGGTAAATTGAAGTAGCGGATTTTGAAATGAATAAACGGATGGTTGAGTTGGTTGAGAGAAATGTTGGTTTATGCAAAAAATAATTACTTCTGATATTGTGGTTGCATATTCCCATTGCCCAAGGAAGGCATTTCTCCTGATGTCAGGAAAGCAAGGTATAGATTTAGAATATGTAAAGATCTTGGGGCAGAAAAGATTTTTGCAAAAAAGTAAATACATAAAGGCTATTGAACCAACTAGGTCTGATATTCAAATTGACAAATCGCATAACTTAAATAGATATAGGGATATCCTTGTAAATGTCAATCTGAAATCAGAATACTTTGAAGCTAGTTGCGACATCCTTACACGAGCTTACAAGGTGTCTTCGCTAAAAAAGGCTGGTTATGAACCAACCATCTTCATTGGAACCCATAATGTCAGTAAAGAACATAAATTTGAATTAGCTTTTGTGGGGTATGTGCTCGGCAAAATCGAGGGGCAAATCCCCGAAAAAGGCACAATAGTAAGTGCTGATGGAAGAAGCCATCGAATTAAGATAAAACCTCTCTTGAAATCACTGCCAAAAATTATCTCGCCACTGCAAGATTGGCTATCTTTTCCTGCAAGTCAACCTCCCCAAGTAATTCTGAATAAACATTGTTCTGTATGTGGATATCAAACGCAATGCCGCCAGATGGCTACAGAAAAAGACGAACTTACCCTCCTTTCAGGTATGACAGAAAAAGAAAGAAAACAACAAAACAATAAAGGTATCTTCACCGTTACACAATTGTCCTATACTTTTCGCGCTCGAAGAAAGCCAAAGCGTTTGGCATCCAAACCAGAAAAATTTTCTCATGCACTGAGAGCACTTGCTATCCGAGAGCATAAAATTTACATCGCTGGAAAACCGAACCTGAGCACGAAAGGCACGCTTGTTTTCTTGGACGTTGAGGGCAATCCAGAGCTGGATTTTTATTACCTAATTGGGTTACGAATTGTAAATGAAGATTCTTATGTTCAACATTCATTCTGGGCGAATGAAAAAAATGACGAGAAAAATATTTGGGTTTTGTTTCTTGGAGTTCTGGCAAAGATTGATAATCCTCAATTAATGTACTATGGACACTATGAAAAAGTGTTCTTGAAGAAGATGAAGGAACGCTACTCTAAAACTTCTAATGATGTTCTCTTGGTTGACCAACTTGGCACAGAATCCATAAATCTCTTGTCGGTTATATATTCGCAAATTTACTTCC
>JANMSY010000205.1:0-2078 GCA_031389865.1 Anaerolineales bacterium
AAAATTGGACATGCCAGTTGGGTCCGCCATGGATGTTGACTACTGCACAATCTCCAATACCACGATACAGCAAGGCGGGCACAGATACACCTTCATTGTCGTAGGAAACTTCCTCAGGCATCGTAAACACTACATCATGCAGTTCATCGGGGAGCGATTCGGTCAGTTGCTCGAATGTGCCCTCTTCATTCAACTTCCACAGATCAGGCGGCTGCTTCGGACTTTCGAACAGAAGGAGAATTTCACCATTCGATGCGAACTGCGGATGGTGATGAATTCCTGCTGCAACTTGATACCGTTTCAGGGGCCCGCCTATCTCATGGACCATGATGCTGTTCACCATGCCCTCCGCGTGCACCCAGCCGATTCGTCTTCCGTCCCGCGACCAGCACGGAGATATGTCATCGCCCACGCTTTGTGTCAACCAGCTGACTTCACCGATCGCAACTTCATACAACCCAATGTCAAACCACTCTTCCAATTCAGCAGCGAATGCGATGAATTTTGAATCGGGTGACCACGCAGGATGTTGAGCATTAAGTGGTTTGTCATGCGATTTGATTTGCTCCCACTTCCCACTCTCTACTTCGATAATAAATATGCCTCTGTCACTCGCCTCCATCTCCACTTCGGCCGCAATCCATTTTCCGTCCGGTGACCACTTCACATCCCAAACGGGGCGATGGATATCGAACAATAATCTCTTTTCAGTTGTTTCAACGGAAAGCAAATGCAACGCAAACTGTCCATGTTCATCGGAAAGGATCGCCAGGGTTTCACCATCCGGCGAAAAAGCAAAATTTGGTTGCTGCGCGCAGGCAGAATTCGCAAGGAGATCAATGTGCGTGGCTGTCAGTAGATTATGGAGAACAATATGGTAGGACTCGCTTCCATCCAGATCAAGCGCGTATGCAAGATATTTTCCGTTGGGTGAATATTGCGGGGAAAATTTTGCACCACTGCTTTGGGATGTCAGTACGAGAAGAGCGTTTTCCCCGACGGAGGAATCCCCCGCATGATCTATGAGATTGCTTCCTGAAGGTCGCAATGACATGGTGTAAATTTCCCAATTCCCCGTTTTGTTCCACGAAAAGGCGACATTTCGTCCGTCGGGTGAAATGTCAAACCACAGACCGGTATCCACCTGTGGGACGCGGAGAAAGTCGGCGAGGTTGAGCATGAAAAAGTAAACAAGTAGACAAGTACAAAGGTAAACGAGCCATGTGGCAACTTGTTTACTTATGTACCTGTCTACTGATATGTTGTTATGCCATTGTGGGAGCAAGATCGTGTGCGGGCAATTCGTCCATGCCGGCTTTTTTGGCGAGATCAAACACATAAGCGTGGAGCGCCTGCACTTTGGCGGGATCAAGCTCCGGCCGGGTATAGGAAGCAAGCAGTTGGTCCACGCGTAGCCTGGCACGCCCGAAGGTGTCCAGACTCCCAGACTCCTTCCAGCCGCGCATCGAGTCCCGATCGATGACCGTGCCGGGCATGTGCTGTTCCTTCTGGAATAGCTGCATGGTGATCCGCTGTTTCAGGAAGTCGCCGCCTTTGAAGTTGACGCCCTCATAAAAACCCGTGGCGAGTGTTTCTGTATGGATCTTCATGCCGTCGAGCATGCGCTTTGCCATGGCAATGCCTTCGGCATCGATAACAAGTTTCTCAGCGCTTTGGCAGAGGAGTGAATCAAGCATGCCCGAGCCTGAGATCATGTTGATGCCGCTGAGCGCACCGATCATTGCACCCAGACCGCTTTCGAGACCCGCCTGTGCATCCACGACCTTTGCATCGCTGGCTCCAAGATAGGTGTGCGTGGGAAGGCCGAGCGATTTGCCGACTTGTGCATAGGAGGAATCGATCATCGCCGTTTCCACTGCGCCCATCGGTGTGCCGCCTTTGCGCATGTCGAAGATGGAAGGCGCGCCACCCCAAACAATAGGTGAGCCGGGACCCGCCAGTTGATGAATGGTAATGCCCGCGAGACATTCCGCGGCATGTTGTGTGATCGCACCCACTAATGTGACAGGAGCCGCCGCGCCCGCCAGCGGCATGGATACAATTTCCGCAGGGACACC
>JANMSY010000417.1:0-12933 GCA_031389865.1 Anaerolineales bacterium
GGGCGCTCTCCCCGACGAAGCAATCTCCCAAAAACTAGATTTTGCCTGATGAAAAGGAGATTGCTTCACCGCCAAAGAACAAAAGCGGCGGTTCGCAACGACATATCCAGAAAGATCATTGAATTTTAGGATAGATTCTAAGTTGAAAGATGTATGCCTGATAGGCGGGAAGCTCGGCCAGGGGCTTATAATCGGTAAATGTGCCGCCGTTGACCGTGAGGGCTGCAGGTGTAGTTGTGTCCAGCAATGATTCGGGGGTGAGGGTGGAGTCGGAAAGAAGTTTTTCTTCCAGGCTCAATGCGTAGTCCGATATGGGTGTCCCCTTCAGGTTAATCAGAACCATGATATTTTCATTGTCATTACTGCGCAGGATCGCATAAATGCCCGTATTGCCTGTTTCCAGCAGCGTGATAGCACCACTGCGTAATACAGCATGTTCATTGCGAAGATTTGCAAGTGTGCGATAGAGATTCAGAAGTGAATTTGGATCTTCACTCTGTTTGGCGACATTGACTTCCTCATATTTTGCATCTGGAGTGCGCCAGGGTATGCCTGTGGTAAACCCGGCATTGGCGTCTGCACTCCATTGCATGGGCAGGCGAATATCTTCATCAGGTTTTTTGCCCTGCATGCCGATCTCTTCGCCGTAATAGATGTACGGCGTTCCGGGCGATGTCAGCAGCATGACCGCTGCAAGTTTGGCCTTTTCCTCCTTGCTGTTAAATATGCTCATGACGCGGTTCTGATCGTGGTTGGTCAGAAACGTTCCATACTCTCCATTTGAGATGTCTTTGAGGGTGAACTTCCAGGCACTAGTGATACCGGTGTTCGATTCGCCATTAACGCTGTTTATGATTCCGCTGGCGAGATCGAAGTTGAAGATATGATCCACCTGTTGAGTGTATTTTGTCCCGATGAACGCACCTGCTCCGTAGACCTCACCAATGGTATAGGCATTCGGGTTCTCGCCCTTATAAAATGTATAAAAACCTTTGAACCATTCATGGGTGGCTTCCGTATTTTCAAGTTGATTTCCCTCTTCGATCAGGTGCTTTGCCGCATCGATACGGAAACCATCAATGCCTATATCTTCGAGCCAGTACCGTGTCATTTCGAACATCTGACTTGTTACTTCGGGATTTCGGTAATTCAGGTCGGGCATGCCGCTCCAGAAGTAGCCGTAGTAGTACCCCCCATTCCCCTGATGCCAATACTTGCCCGAAGTAGATGACCAGATATACCAATCCCTATATGTGGCATCCGGATTGCTATTGGCTTCCACAAAGAAAGGATGCTGGCTGGATGTGTGGTTGAGAACAAGGTCAATAATGATCCTGATGTCTCTTTTATGGGCTTCGTTCAGCAAACTCCTGAAATCATCCATGGTCCCATATTCGGGATTCACACCATAATAATTTATTACATCGTAGCCATGGTAGGAAGGGGAAGGGTGGATCGGCATTAACCAAATGGCGTTGATTCCCAACTCCTGCAGGTAATCCAGTTTTTGTGTGATGCCGGTAAAGTCGCCGATGCCGTCAGCGTTGGAGTCGTTGAAGGAGCGGACGAAAATCTCATAGAAGACCGCGTCATTCCACCATGAGGCTGATTCCGCCATGGGTGCTGGCGCGGCCGTTTGAGTGGAGGCAGGCTGAAGCGTAGGTTGAGGCGATATCTGGGTGGATGGAATGCATCCAAACAGGAGGAAAGTCAATAAGACGAGAATAACGAATTTTTTCATATTCACCAAAAACACAGGGCGGTCAATCTGACCGCCCTGTTTGAGTCTAGCCTTTGACGGCTCCAGTAGTTAAGCCGCCCGTAATATATTTCTGCAACGCGATGTACGTGATCGCGACAGGCAACGCCACAATGATCGCCATTGCGGCAAACCTGTTCCATGGGATGGAGCCTGCGTATTGACCGGTCATATTATATAAGGTCATAGCAAGTGTGTAGCTCTCGGGTTTGCTGAGGAATAGCCACGAGAGCGCAAATTCCTGCCAGTGCCCGATGAAGCCCAGGAAAAATGTGACTGCAAGTTGCGGGATGGCAAGCGGCAGAACGATCAGGAAGAAGACCTGGTTCGCGCCCGCCCCATCAATCGCGGCGGCTTCTTCCAGCTCCAGTGGAATTGTGTCGAGATAGCCTTTGAGATTCCAGACCGCAAACGGGAGCGCGCCAGCGATCATGGCAATGCCCACCCCGAGCAGGGAGTCGCGCAAGTTGAAGACCATTTTTCCGGTTACCCCATCGGCGCAGCTCATCAGCGGATATAAGGCAGTCATACTCTTACCGCAATCCATCACTTTAAATTCATTCAGCAGAAGGTAAAGTGGTGTCAACAGACCGACAGTAGGCATCAGTAATGGGATGAATACCATGATCATCAGTACCTGGCGCATCTTGAATTTGAAACGTGCAAATGCATATGCAGCTGAGACAGCCACAAGTAAAGACACCAGTCCTACGCCTGTTGATAGCAGGAAGCTGTTGGTTAATAACTGCGTGAATGTGACAGGGTTGGCAGTAGGACGATCCAATACCTGCTTGTAGGCGGTCAGCGAAAGTTCCTGCGGGATCAGCTGTAGAGACGATGGGCGGGTGGTTTGGGAACTGAATGAAAGGGTGACGATGTACATGATCGGAAACAACACTGCTGCCGCGATGATCAGCGTTAGGACCTGCAGAAGGAGCTGTCGCCAGAGCGGCAGGTCACGCCCGCCCACTTCCTTGGATGTGTTCAGCGTTAACAAACGGACGAAAATATTTTTTCCCCGAGCTTTGGTTGCTGTTGTCATGTTATGCCTCCGTATAGCTTTCGGTAGCGCGTGTAATTTTATTGGTAATCAGGAATACGATCAGCGCGACGATGAAGATGAAAACCGAGAAAGCGGCTGCCGCACCGAAGAGACGCAGGTCACGCACAAGCGAATAGGCAAAGGTGACCAGGATTTCGGTACTGCGGGCCGGGCCTCCTTGCGTCATGAAGAATACAAAGGCGAATAAATTAAACGAGAGCGTAAAGCCGTACACAGCGGCTGGGATCATGGCGGGGCGCAGGAGTGGGACGGTAATATTCCAGAATTGCTGCGAACCCGTGGCACCATCTATCGATGCGGCTTCGTAAAGATCCTTGGGAATACTTTGCAGGGCGCCCGTGGCAACAACGGTCATGAAGGGCCAGCCCAGCCAGAAATTCGCGATCATCATCGCGTAATAGGCAAGGGGGAGAGGTCCGGTAGGCAGGAGCCAGGGTATGGGAGGGGTATATTCGGTTAACCAACGGATTTTTACCGGATCCATGGAACCGAAAAATTGGGCAATAACCGTCAGGAACTGGTTCATTGCGCCGTACTGTTCATCGAAAATATTGCGCCATACTGTGGCAACAACGATCGGGGGAACAACTACGGGCAAAATATAGATCGCACGGTAGATCTTTCTGAACCACAATCCCTGGGTGTTCAACAAAACGGCTATCATAACACCGGCTGGGACGTGCACCATCACGTTGGTAATGGCCCACCAGAAGTTATAAACAAGGACACGAAGAAAATTAAAGTTCTGAACGGGCAATCCGCCTGTCAAAATATCGATGTAATTTTTCAACCCTATGAAATTGAGTTCCGGCGAGTCCAGCCCGAATCTGAGATCCTTGGTCTGAAAATCAGTGAATGAGACAATCATCTGGTACACCAGTGGATAAAACACGATGACAGCCATCACGGCAAAAGCGGGAACCAGATACAGGTAAGGTGTTAGAGCCTTACGCACATCTGTCCGGCGCCGTCTGGGTACCTTTGCTGTTGCAGTTGCAGTTGCCATGGATTGCCTCCGTATGTGAGAAGAGTAGTGTTAACTGGGAAAAGACAAAGGTGAACAGGGCTTCCCCTGTTCACCTTTGTCAACGTGCTAGTGTTTGATGAGAGGTCTCATCGTTCGAGATCGAACAAAACTACTTGTTGGAGGCTTCAGCCGCAGCCTTGACCCAGTCAGCAGGAGCAGTTCCGGCTTCGAAGACCTGGTCGGCGCCGCAGAAGTTGGTCCAGTACTTGCCCAATTCGGGAACCTGCGGGCGGATGGTTGCGCCCTTGTTGAACGCATCCACGAGCCCCTGGATAAGCGGGTCGCTGATCTCAACGTCGGTACGCACCGGCACGTGGCCAGCTTCGTTCATCATGGTGGTCTGCGATTCGGCGTTGGTCAGGTAGAGAGCAACGTCGAGCGCAGCTTCCTGGTTGGTGCTGTTGGGGCTGAAGTAGAAACCATCCACACCAAGCATCGGGGCAGCCGGACCCCCCGGGCCCTCGGGCAGGGGAGCTACGCCCAGCTTGTCGCCGAGAGCAGCCTTGTAATCGCCCATTGCCCAGTTTCCATTGGTGATCAAGGCAGCTTTGCCTTCGGTGAAGGGGGCGAGACCATCACTGTCGGTCTTGGCCCAGCCATTTTCCTTGGAGATCTGATACAGATCGTTCAAGTACGTCATCGCATCGGAAACGCCAGTTCCCTGGTCAGCTACAACGCTCCAGCTATCATCAAAGATATCACCACCGAAGGCCTTGAAGAAGCCATAGTGGTGGTAGCAGCCGAAGCTGACTGCAACTTCCGTGCCGCCTTCCATGAGAGCCTTGAGCTCATCCGTGGTCGCGGGCGGGGTCTCAATCAAATCCTTGTTGTACCAGAGAGCAAGAGCCTTTAGGGATTCGGGAATACCATAGAGCTTGCCATCGAGGGTCATGCCATCAATGCCCAATTGATTGACGCCTTCGAGCTTGCCAGCAGCCAGGTCAGTGATGTCGGCGATCAACGATGCGCGGGCATCATCGCCCAATGAATCGTTCGGGGCAATGAACATGTCTGGGCCACCGCCAGCAGCAACGTCGGTGCGGTACTTGTTGAAGATATCGTTGAAGGGGACCTGCAAAACGTTGATCTTGTACTGAGGAAGATCGGTGGCGGCTTTTTCGAGCAAACCGGTCAGGGCAACTTCTTCAGCGGAGCCTGTGCCATAGGCGTGCCAGAAGGTCACTTCAATGGGCTCACCGGCAGGCGCGTCCGTTGCAGGGGCGTCAGTAGCAGCAGGCGCGTCGGTTGCAGGGGCGTCAGTAGCGGCGGGGGCTTCGGTTGCAGCACCACCACATGCAGAAAGCACCATGCTGGCGATGAGCAGAAGACCGAAGAGTACGGAAAGTTTGTTCTTCATGTTTCTCTTCTCCTAATAGATGAAAATTGATTTGTTTGTAACTTTTTTCCACTGTGCTAAATTATATGCTTGTTAATCCTTGTTTGCAATCACCTCCTTTATGGCATTACATTCCCTAACCTGTTCAATCTCTACAGATTGATTCTTCGTACTTTGAGTCCTGCGTTCAATGGTGGCATGGATGGCAATATTGATCGCCTGCACCAGAGCGCCTATCAATGAGGAACGCCGCCCGAGCATGGCTGTGGTGATTTTCACTACGTGTTCTGAAGCACGCAGTGATCGTTCACGTACAGCCTGGCGGATGGGGCCCGTCAGCAGATCGCCAACCTGCGCCACACCGCCGCCGATAATGACTGTGCTTGGATTAAATAAGTTAATGAGACCGGCAATGGCAATCCCAATATACGTTCCCGAGCGCTTCAATATTTCCTGTGCGGGCAGGTCGCCTCGGCGTGCGGCTTCGGCCACATCCTGCGCCGTCAGCGAGCCGAAACTTTTTTCTGAGAGCAACGTGCGCTTACCGGAAGCAACCAGTTTTGTAGCCTGCGAAGCGATCGCATGTCCACCTGCAAAGGCCTCCAGGCATCCATGATTCCCACACATGCAAAGAGGACCGTTCTCATCCACCGTGAGATGACCGATCTCACCGGCTGAACCTGTCGTCCCACCATAGATCTGTTGATTGATCATTAAACCTGCACCAATTCCACTCCCCACTTTGATGAAGGCCAGGTTTCTTTCGCCGCGGCCCGCGCCATACGCCCACTCGCCCAGCGCGCCCAATTCAGCATCGTTGTTCAATGTGATGGCTGTCTTCCATTGCTTTTCAAGCGTGGTGCGGATTGCGAATTTGTCCCAGCCAGGCATAATGGGGGGCGCCATGACCATTCCCTGTTCGGCGATGACCGGCCCTGGTACGCCGACGCCAACACCTGCGAGGTCACTGGGAGTCAGGCCCCGCTTCCCGAGTAGTTCTTTTAAGACCTGATCCGCATCGTGAAGACATTTTTCAGGTCCATCTTCAATCTTGAAATTGATTTCCACTTCCTCCAGGATGCGGGCTGAAAAATCCCCCAGTGCCACACTCAAGTGCATTGCACCCATATCGATGGCGGCAACCAGGCCATGATTGGGATTGATTTCAAGCACCACAGGTCGGCGACCACTGGATGTGGTGCGACTTTCTGTTTCAACAATAATTCCACTCGAGATCAGGTCATTGATAATGATTGTGACTGCGGCCCGGGTTAACCCCATTTCGTCCGCAAGATCTGTTCGCGAAAGACCTTTTCCCGCAAAGCGGATCAGATCCACTGCGGCGTGTTTGTTAAAATTTCTTATATGATGATTTGCGGGGAGCCAGTAGAAAGCGGACAAGTTATTTCCTGATGGAGGATTGTCGAGCAGCCAACTTTTGCAAGTGTAGCACAAAACCCTATATTATCAAGAGATTTAACAAAGTGTAATCTTAAATTCTTTCCAGTTAAAAAATTCAAGCTGGCCATTTGGCCAGCTTGAATAACTTGATATACAAAACCTCTAGCGGACTGCTTCTTCCGTGGCTGCGTCAAAGATGTGGATGGTATCCATGTCGAATGCCACATCCGCCTGTTGACCCACTCGCAGTTTCGAGCGTGGATCGACGCGGGAGACAAACGTATTCTTGCCGCTGACGAGGTAGAGGAAGATCTCATTACCCATCAACTCAGTCACATCCACTTTGACTGCAACCTTCTCAGACTCAATGCTGGGTGGTACGAAGTCTGCATCGTGGATATTTTCCGGGCGAATCCCGAAGATGATATCCTTGCCGGCCTCGGCCTCGTATTGTTTGGTGTGTTTCCTTGGGATCGGCAATGAAAAATCGCCTGTGTCTACAATCAATCTGCCATCGTCCTTGCGGAGTTTGCCGGGGAAGAAGTTCATGGCAGGGGAGCCGATGAAACCGGCAACAAAAAGGTTGTTGGGATGATCGTACAGGTTCTGGGGTGTATCCAACTGTTGCAGAAGACCCTTATTGATTACGGCGATGCGGCTTGCCATCGTCATGGCTTCGATCTGGTCATGAGTCACATAAATGAATGTGGTCTGCAAACGCTGGTGAAGTTTGCTAATCTCAGCGCGCATTGCCACACGCAGCTTTGCATCCAGGTTCGAGAGTGGCTCATCGAACAAAAAGACCTTCGGCTCGCGCACAATGGCGCGTCCCACAGCCACACGCTGACGCTGACCACCGGAAAGCTGGCGCGGCTTGCGTTCCAGCAGATCGCGAATACCAAGAATGTCTGCCGCGTCACTCACGCGGCGCTTGATCTCGTCCTTCGGCACCTTGCGAAGTTTCAGGCCAAAAGCCATATTGTCATATACTGACAGGTGGGGGTAAAGAGCGTAGGATTGAAAGACCATGGCGATGTCCCGATCTTTGGGAGCGACATCGTTCACCACGCGGTCCGCGATCTTGATCTCACCATCTGTGATTTCTTCAAGCCCTGCCAGACACCTTAATGCGGTTGTCTTTCCGCAGCCTGAGGGGCCCACGAGCACGAGAAACTCCTTATCGTCAACAGCGATGTTCAAATTGTTGACAGCGGTCACGTCGCCATATTTTTTGACGACATTCTGGAACGTTACACTAGCCATGATACTTCCTCCGTTTCGTGAGAATATGGTGATCGAATTATACTCCCAATCTTTTTGTTGAGGTCAAGTCGAATAGGGAAACCTGTCATCTTTTTATCGGATTCAAGTCCACGCCTGACTCAGCCGAAGCCCATTCGCGTTTCACTGGCGTTTTCCCACATCAGCGGTTGACCAGCCACACGCCAAATATAATGATCCCGCCTCCAATCAGCGATGCGACGGTGATGGCTTCGCTCAAAATAAAGAATGCCACAATGACAGCGACCAGCGGTTCGATATAAAGGAAGACCCCTGTCTGCGCCGTGGACAGGGCTTTCAGCGCATCGTACCAGGCAATGTATGCCAGCCCTGAACAAAAGATACCCAGGAAAGCCATTCCCATCCATCCATTGAATGTAAGGTTATTGATTTCCGAGAAATCCTGTGTACCCATAAACAAAATGGACGTAAACCCCCATCCAAACAACATCACATAAAACATCATCAATGTGGCAGGATACGCTTTCAACCCGCGCCGCGAAAGCACTGAGAACACCGACCAGTTGACCGCGCTGATCAGGATCAATATATCTCCAGGCTGCCCGAAACTACGAAGCGCAATGGAGCTGAAATCACCATCTGATATGACAAGTAACACACCCACAAACGCCAATAGGATCCCGATGATCTTCAGCCAGGCCAGGTGCTCCCGTAGTACAACCCAGCCAAGCAGCGCCATAAATACCGGCGTTGTAGATACGATCCAGGCGGTGGTGCCGGCTTCGGATGTTTGTAATCCATTCGATTGCAGCCACTGATGAAAAGCGATACCCAGAAAACCGAGCAGGGCAAAGTACGCCCATTCACTTTTATTGAGCAGCGAAAACTGTTTCCGTACGGCGACCGCAAACCCAAGGATCACGATGCCCATCGAAAATCTCAGCCACACGACCGTGACCGGCGAAATTTCGCGCAAGGCCACCTTGGTGGCGATAAACGATGCGCCCCAGACAATGACAGCAAACAGCGCTTCAAGATAAGGCAAAAACTTTGAGTTGGACATGGTTCTTCCTCAGGGTACTGGATGCCGTATTATAAATCCCACCTTTGACACTCACATTTGTCTTTTGAAAGTTGTATACTACGTACACAAGGTCTTACCCGTATGGCTAAAAAACCGTTTGATATCAACCGTGCTGTAAAGCTTATTAGTAAAGCGATCACGCCCTATAAAAAAGCCGCGCTCTTTGAACTGGCGGAAGAGGGATTTAATTCCACCTTTGAACAACTGATTGCCTGCATGATCTCGATCCGCACCTACGATGAGGTGACGATCGTGATGGCCCGGCGTTTGTTCGAGAGGGCACGGACTCCAAAGGAAGTGAGTGAATTGTCGGCTGGGGAAATCGACGCCCTGATCGGTCAATCCACGTTTCATGATCGCAAAGCTGTGCAAATCAAGGAGATGGCACAACGCGTCCTCGATGAGTACGATGCGGAGCTTCCCTGCGACCCGCTGGTGTTGATGTCCTTTTCAGGGGTCGGTCCCAAGTGTGCACATCTGGTGCTGGGTATCGCATGCGAAGAGCCCTTCATCAGCGTGGATATTCACGTCCACCGTGTGACCAATCGCTGGGGTTATGTAGCAGCGTCCACTCCAGAAAAGACGATGGTCGCGCTGGAGGCGAAACTTCCAAAACGTTATTGGATCGAGATCAACCGGCTGCTTGTGCCATTTGGAAAACATATTTGCACAGGCAGCCTTCCGCATTGTTCCACATGCCCGGCATTGGATATGTGCCAGCAGGTTGGCGTTACGGCGCATCGTTAATCTTTTCAATTTTAGACAGGAGGAATCACCATGCATCAAACGGACGTTCAATATGCAACTGAAAGACTGGCAACCCTGCAATCGGAGTACCGGGTCGATGTACTCGCTGATTGGGGAGAAGATTCCGGAACATGGAGGCCGGGCTACTGGGCAAAAGATGAGCTGGATAAACTCCACGATGCCATCAACTGTTTTGCGAATTGCATCGGTGGACAGGAAAAGTTTAAGGAATGCATGGGTGGTGTTACCGTCAAGAAAGCAGACATTGGCTCTCACGGCGGCGAAGCGCTCCAGCACCGCGTCAGCCTCTCCACCAAAGCAGCATTTTCCGCGTGGACAGTGGTCCACGAATTTGCGCACGCCTGGGATGCAAATAATGGCTGGAAATTATCCCGCCTGCTCGAGAAGTACACGGGTGGGCATACCAGCCCCGTTCTATCCATATTGAAAAGAGCAGCCGGTTTGTCTGATTCAGGATTTTTTTCAGATGAAGACAAAGCGGGCCGGCGCGGCAGGAAACCGGGCTGCAATCAGGCTGGATATTTTTATGGCGATCAACCGAGCGGATCGAACTGGAATTTCAACCGCATCGAGGATTTTGCCGAATCCGTTGCGATGTATGTTGGCTGGGAAAGGGGAAACGATCTTTCCAATTGGGCAAAAGCTCGGGTCGATCGATACCTGCTGGAGGATGGGGCCAAAGACAAAAACTTTGGTGCTGATCACTGGGCAACCTATAAAAAATACTTTTACCCCCCGCAGGGTGATTACAGTAAAACCAGGCGCTGGCATTTTGTGGATGATCTTGTGCATGGAAGGATGGGCTTGAAATAAAAAGAGTGGATAATTGTCTGGGCTTGCCCAATAGTTTCACCACGGAGTACACGGAGAACAAAGAGAAAACCTTCTAAATTCTCCGTGAGTTCTGTGTTCTCCCCCGGCACCACCCCAGCGGGGCTGGTGTGTGGTGAGAAGAAATATGGCCCACTCTTTTAGCCACTCCCGAAATAAAATGAGAATGCCCGCAAAACAACGGTTATAATATGCCTCTCGGAGGCTACATTTTTTATGGAAATTACATGGTATGGACATTCCTGTTTTCGTCTCACGGAGCGCAACTTTGCCACAGTGGTGACGGATCCATTCGACAACAAATCCATTGGCTACGATGCACTTAGGCTGAAGTCAGACATTGTGACAGTCAGCCATGAGGCGCCCGGTCACAACAATACAGATGCGGTCAAAGGCACCTCGCACGTGATTAATGGTCCAGGCGAATTCGAGATCGGTGGTGTCTTCATTACCGGTGTTCAATCGGAGGCTGGCGGCTCGGGCGGGAAGAAAAGCAGGGAGAGCGGAGCGGCTGCACGCAATACGATCTATGTTTTTGACTATGATGGTATAACAGTGGCCCACCTGGGTGACCTCCAGCAGACTCCCGCGCAATCTGAGATCGAATCCCTGGGTACGGTTGATGTGCTGTTGGTGCCGGTCGGTGGCGGAGGCGGTTTGAACGCGGCAAAAGCCGCGGAAATTATCAGCCTGATCGAGCCGAGCCTTGTCATCCCCATGCACTATTCCACGCCCGACTCTAAGCTCTCGCTTGAATCGTTGAACAAATTTATCAAGGAAATGGGACTCTCGAAGGCTGATTCTCAACCGTCGCTGAAGGTAACGCGCAGCAGCCTCCCGAACGAGACCCATGTGGTCGTGTTGGATTATCAAAAGAGTTAATAAGTATGAACGTCCCGCAGGTTGCGAGTACACTTGTGGACGGTTATTAAGGTGATTGATTAATGGCAGTAAAAGTGCTAATGACATGGGACATCGCTGGCGAACGAGACCAGGAATATTTCGAGTTCATCATCGGTGAATTCATCCCAGGCGTGCAAAGGCTCGGCTTGCAACCCGCCGAAGCGTGGGCGACGATCTATGGGTCGTATCCGCAAATTCAGGTGGGTCTGCTTGCCGGCGACGCTGCCCAGGCGCGCCGCGTTCTCGATTCAAGTGATTGGAGCCTGTTGCAGGATAAGTTGTTTGATTATGTCAAGAATTACTCCTGTAAAGTTATCCCTGCGCGGGGTGGATTTCAGTTCTAGATATTTGATCTGGCTCCCAGCCTGTGATTGACATCCTCACGGAGACACGACATCCCGAACGCGTGCTCCGTGATTTTTATTGGATATGACGCCCAACCGCCTCTCTTCTCGTCTTTTGAACTGGTACCGCCTCCACAAGCGGACCCTGCCCTGGCGCGGCCACCCCGATCCGTATGCGGTGTGGGTCTCGGAGATCATGCTCCAACAGACAAGGGTGGAGACGGTGATCCCCTACTTCGAGAAATGGATGCGTTCGTTTCCCACGGTCACAGTGCTGGCGGAAGCCTCCGAGCAGAGTGTGCTCAATGCCTGGGAGGGACTCGGCTACTATAGCCGCGCTCGTAACCTGCACAAAGCCGCGCAGATCATCGCCAGTCAACATCATGGGGAACTGCCGCGCGATCTCGACGAATTGCGCAAACTGCCCGGCATTGGGCGTTATACCCTGGGAGCCATTGCTTCCATTGCCTTTGACATGCGCGTGCCCGCCCTGGATGGCAACATCAAGCGCGTCTACGCACGTGTCTTCGATATTTTGGAACCCGTGGATTCGCCAGGGGGCGAAAAAATGTTGTGGGAACTGGCGGAAAAGCATTTACCCAAAAAAGAGGCCGGGGATTACAACCAGGCCCTTATGGATCTGGGTGCATCCATCTGCATCCCGAAGAATCCGCGCTGCCTGATCTGCTCGTTGATGAAGGTCTGCAAGGCGCGCCAAAACGGGACACAGAATGAGCGGCCGGTGAAAATGCCGAAGAAACATGTGCCGCATCACGTCCACGTAGCTGGGCTGATGATCAGGCGGGGAAGAGTCCTGCTGGCACGGCGACCGTCGAAGGGTTTACTGGGTGGAATGTGGGAGTTTCCGAACGGACGCGTTGCGCCGCACGGGGGTGTGAATGGGGACCCGCTGGATGCGTTGGCTGATGCTTTGAGAACAGGATACAACTTGCGGCTTCGTACGCTGGGGAAACTCCAAAAAACGGATCCGCTGGGAATCGTCCATCATGGATATAGTCATTTTACAGTTTCGGTCCATGTCTATGCATGCGTGTTGGATGCCATGCCAAAAACAGAAAACTTGAAATGGGTTTCCTTGATGGACCTGAATGAATATCCCATGGGAAGGATCGACCGCCAAATCGCGAACCTGTTGACACAACCACGTGACTCTT
>JANMSY010000288.1:0-5344 GCA_031389865.1 Anaerolineales bacterium
GGAGGCAGTAAAGGATTCGGGCGGGCTCAAACCGCAATCGTTATTTGTTGGCAACATGTTTGCGCCCAACCTTTCCAATCAGGCACACCTGGGTGTGCTGCTCGCCGATTACGCGGGCCTGCTTGGCATCGAAGCCGTGACCATCGAAGCGGCGGGTGCGTCGGGTGGCGCGGCGCTGCGGCAGGGCTATCTCGCCATCGCAAGCGGTATGGTGGATGTGGCGCTTGTAGTCGGCGTGGAGAAGTTCACAGACACGGTTGGCCCGGGTGTGGAGGAGGCGCTGGCTACCACGAGCGATTCTGATTTCGAAGCGGTGCAGGGGATGACTTCCACCGCGCAGGCTGCCCTGCTCATGAAGCGTTACATGCATGAGTATGATGTGCCCGCGGATGGATTTGCCGGTTTCGCATTAACTGCCCATGGAAACGGCGTCGCCAATAAGAATGCCATGTTCCGCAAAGCGATCAAGCCTGAGACCTATGCCAAAGCGGAAATGGTCAGCGACCCGATCAACATGTTCGACATGGCTCCCAATGCGGATGGCGCGGCCGCGCTCGTGCTGACGCGCCGCGACCTGCTCCCGTCAAATTATCCGAATCAACTCGTGAGGGTAGCCGGCTCCGGCGCCGCGTCTGACACACTTGCCCTGCACGACCGCAAGGACATGTTGTACTTCAACACCGCTCAACTAGCCGCAGGCCGGGCAATGAAGCAGAATGGTTATATATTGGACGACATCGATCTTTTCGAATATCACGATGTGTTCAGCATTTATGCCGCGCTGCAACTCGAAGCAATTGGTTTCGCCATCAAAGGCAAAGGCTGGAAGCTCGCCGCGAACGGGGATATCGGGCTAAAGGGCAGAATCCCCTGCGCCACAATGGGAGGCATGAAAGCGCGTGGATTTGCCGGGGGCGCTGCAGGCTTGTATCAGGCTGTCGAAGCGGTCACCCAGCTGCGGGGCCAGGCGGAAGCGAACCAGGTCCCCAATGCAAAGACTGCGTTGATCCAGTCCCTCGGCGGACCTGCATCCACGGCGGTCAGTCACATCCTTCAAAAACTGGATTAAGAAAAAACGCCGCGCTCATCACGCGGCGTTTTGGATTTAATTTACAGCCTAGCGTTGACGATGGGTCGTCATCTGAATGAGCGCTGGAATGGTCAGCGCGGCCAGTACTGCTGCCAGCCCAAAGAAAATGGCGGGGATGAGCCAGCGGGCATTCACCAGGAAACTCTGCCAGAGCAAAATAACCTGAATTCGCATTTGCAAAAGTACGTGCGGAGGCAGGGACCGGAATCCAAAGATAATGGCACCCAGCACAACCGCAACGACAGCTGCGAGAAGAAAGTCATTGCGCGTGAATTCAAAACGCGGCGCAGGCGTGGCGCGGATCTGAGACATTACATTTGCCGTAATATCACGCGGCATCGGTACACTGGGATAGGAGTGAAGTGCATCTTCGATGCTATTGTTTTGGTTTTTGGGGGTCAGGCGGTCGTCCATCGTTCCTCCGAATAAAAACGTTCCAGGGCAAGACGCATTTTTTGCTTTGCACGGAAAAGACCCGTCTTCACCGTACCCAGCGGCAGGTTGAGCAGGCTGGCGATCTCTTCATACGAAAGCTCGTCCTGATAACGCATCACGATCAACATTCTGTGGTTTGCATCCAGGTCATCGATGATTTGATGCAAATACTTTCGTATCTCATTTGATTCCACTTCACGGGCAGGGTTTGAATTTATAGTATGGGTGTCGGGCAGGTCTGACATCACGTCATCGCCGAAATCGGTGAGGCTGCGGCGAAGGTTTGGCAGCCGGTTGTAGCAAAGATTGGTGACAATGCGATACAGCCATGTGCGGAATTGGGACTGTCCCTTGAAATTCGGGAGCGCCGTCCACGCACGCACAAAGGTCTCCTGTGTGAGATCAAGCGCTTCGTTTTCATCTTTAATGACGTGCAAGGCAAGGTTATAGACGTAACGTTGATGTTCATCCACCAGCGCGGCGAAAGCATCATGGTCGCCTTTTTGCGAGCGCTGGATGAGGGTGTGTTCGCTTTGTGCCATAAAGTCTCTACAGGGTTAGACAGGAAAAATTGGAAAAAGTTTCAAGATTCATGAAAGAGTATTGGTTCTCCTTTGTGCGCCTTCGTGTCCTTCGTGGTTAAAAAGCTTGAAACTTTTTTGCGAATCGACTGTCAAATGTAGTGAGAACATAACCAAGGAGAATCGCAATGAAAAGACCAGTAGTAATCACCCTGTTAATTGTAGCACTCGCACTTGTGGGTGCAGGAATACTTGCAGTCGTATTTCTGGGTATACGCGGCGGGCTACCGACCAGCTTCCAATTTGAGGGTCCTATGGCAAAAGCAACTGCCGAGGAAAGCAAGTCCCTGAACGTGGATGGTCCCTTTACACTACACGTGGAAAATGACGCAGGTGATGTGAGCGTCGTCGGCGGCAA
Source organism: Anaerolineales bacterium (assembly GCA_031389865.1). Classification (GTDB taxonomy): domain Bacteria; phylum Chloroflexota; class Anaerolineae; order Anaerolineales; family Villigracilaceae; genus Defluviilinea. Next base: position 2,465 of record JANMSY010000288.1, read on the forward strand.
TAATGACAAGGTCGCCGTCAAAATTGTCAGGACCAGCAATGCATCCACCCAGGCGCGCGCAGACGAGGATCTCAAGAACATCAAATATGAGATCAAACAGGAAGGCGATGTCATTACGCTTATTTATGACATGGACGAGAAAAATATCAACAATAATACTGACACCGTGGATTTCATCGTCACGGTCCCCGCTGAAGTGACTGTGGATGTGGAGGCCGGAATGGGCGAGGTGAATGTTTCGGGCACAGAAGGTGAAGTAACGATCGTCAACAGCTTCGGTGATATTGTTCTGGAGAACCTGGCAGGCGCCTTGAGCGTCGAAACGCAGAGCGGACGCGTGGACGCCAGTTCGATCATTGCAGGAAATGCCGATATTATCCTGAACTCTGGCTTTGGTACTATTTATCTGATCAAAGCGACGGGTGCAAATGTCAAACTTGAATCAAACAGCGGCACACTGGACGTGGAAAATGTCCGTGCTTCCAAAGATATGGAACTCTCATCCGATTTCGGGAACGTGAAATTTGAAAACGGTTCCGCTGCCTCATTGACCATCTCCACGAATAGCGGCACGGTCGATCTTACATCTGTGAATGTCAGTGGAGCACTGCTCGTCCAGGATGATTTTGGCGATATTAATCTCGAAAAAGTAAAAGCCAAATCCTACGATACGCAGACAGACAGCGGCTCCGTTACCATTGACGGTGCGCAGGCGAAGGTCAAGGCCCATACTGGCTTCGGCAATATCACCATCAAGAATGCTGAAAGTGCCATACTCGACCTGAACACACAAAGTGGTGCGATTGACTTTGAAGGTTCGATCGGTGAAGGCGCAAACAGTGTCCATTCCGACTTCGGCGGAATCACACTTTCCATCCCAGCCGATTCAGCCCTCAACGTGGATTTTGGAACCGATTTTGGCAGCATTCGATCCGACATCCCCATCACAGTCATACTCAGCGGCAACGTGGATCAGTCACATCAAAATGGTTCGATCAACGGCGGCGGCAGTGATTTCAAAGTCAGCACAAAGAGCGGCGACATCACGGTCAAAGTTCTGGGCCAATAAAAAAAGAGGTTGCGAGAGTTTTAATTCCGGCAACATCATAACCATACGCGAATGAGGCTGATACAATAAGCCTCATCCGCTTTTTGGTTTGGAGAAAATCATGGATACGCTGATCTTCTGCCTCGGCATTGTTGGCATTCTCGCGATCATCTTTGGCTTCATCGCATTTATCCGTTATATCAATTACAAGGAAACGCTTGCGCTCGCCGAAAAGGGACTCTCCCGCCCCGAGACGAAAAACGGTAAATCACTTCTGCGCTGGGGGATCATCGTCACTGCGCTGGGCATCGCCCTGACCCTGGGACTCTACCCGATCGGTTTCTTCTCCGGGAACAGCTATCCGATTCATCTCGGGCCGTGGATGCTGGGAGGCTTCGTCCCGCTTTTTCTAGGTCTCGGCCTGGTGTTGCTTCATTATCTTACTGAGAAAAATTGAGCGTCCGTTACGCTTCAGCATGGATCGGCGTCACAATATGGACTGCTTTTGGACGAAGCTTTACGGTAACAGGCAGGTGACCGATCAACTCACCGTCGCCCTGTACAGGTAATTTTTCCCTGCAATGTATCTCCACTTCATCCAGTGCCTCCATGCATAATATATTCCAGTTCCTCTTCTGTTCTCCCCGCAGCATGCTGACTGCCAGCCCCAGATACTCGGTTACGGTGTTGGCATAAATACGGCAGACATTCAGCTTGCCATCATCCATAAGAATGTTCGGATCCAGTTGCAGTGCCTTTACAGCAAGGATTGCGGTGTTCGTTACCAGTAACTCCGATGCCCGGTATGCCGTGGTGCTGCCATCAATTTTCACCTCGAATCGGTAGGAACGAAATTCCAACAGTTCGGACAGGCTTTGCCACAGATCAGCCAGTTTGCCAAAACGGCGCTTCTCCTGGCGTTTGACATCCTGTATCGCCCGCGCCCCAGCGCCCGCGCTAACGCTCAATATATAAAATCTTTTGCCAATTTGCATGACGTCAATTGCCCGAATTTCATGCTCCTGAAATAACAAATCAATTGCTTCATCCATTTGAAGGGGAATATCGAGTGCCCGGGCAAGGGCATTCCAGGTGCCGGCCGGGATAATAACAAGCGGTATGTGTGTGCCGACCAATCCATCCACCACTGCTGAGAGTGTCCCATCTCCACCTGCCGATATGAAAAGTTTAAACCCCTGTTGAACAGCATCACGAACCAGCTGTCGTAGATCTTCCTTGCCGGTCGTTTCATATATTTCGCAGGGGATGTCGCGGGCCTGCAAAGCTGACCCGATCTTTTCACGTACGGTTTCAACCTGTGAAAGGCCTGCCACAGGATTGATCACAATATATGTTTTTGGCTTTTGTTGAAAATCTACTTTCATAGTCCTCCATTCTAAAATTAGAGATGCAGGTCAATGTTGAATCCAAGCATCGAAAGGTGTTATTGGTTCCAAAGTATCCCGACACAGATGGTATCTCATTGCACCATACAACCTCTATTTAAATAAAACGATAAAAAACCATTAATGCCACGATTTTTTGTATTGGTCAGGAATAGGGCGAACACAAACTCTGGTGCTTTGAGCAGTTTTGCGATGAAATCGCCCTTTGTTTTGTTCGAGATTCCTTAAGACGGCAACATGAAACTGTTCACCCTTTACCTGATGAATAAAAAATACAGGAAAAAAAGTACAGAAAAGGCATATAATGTATTGGTCAGGGATAGGACGAACATTTTTTGACCCACTGAGACACGAAGACTCTGAGAAAAATAAGGGCAAAACTCCGTGTCCCAGTGGTAAAAAGTTTTTGTTCAGCCTTTATCTGAT
>JANMSY010000345.1:0-7917 GCA_031389865.1 Anaerolineales bacterium
CTTGAGCCAGCCGCACCTGCCTTCCTCTCCGCCATCGGCGGTCAACTTCTCCCACAGCTCATCCACTTCTGCCTGCGTCTGGCAGCTGACGAAAAAAGATACGGCTTCATTGAACTTGAACTGCGGACCGGCGTTCAGGGCCATGAATTCCTGTCCCTGGAGTTCAAAGGTCACCGACATTGCCGTCCCGTCAGGTCCGGGCGTAACACTCAGCACCTTTGAATCCTTAAAGATGGATGTATAAAAATTCATTGCCTCTTCAGCCTGGTTAGCGAACCACAGGAATGGGGTGATCTTTTGCATGTTGTTTTTCTCCTTTTAGTTGGTATCTATCGGATATTTGGTAGAACACCTGCATCATAATCCGACAGGACAAGTTTGTCTTGTATATTTTGGCAATCAGGTCTGCTCATGCGGACAATTTGGGCCGGCATATATCCGATAAATTGCTTCAGTGCCCTGGTTAGATGTGGTTGATCGAATCGGTGGCTATGGTGTCAAATACAATCGACGACTTGGCCGAGCCAGGCACACCATGTAAAGATGGTGATCTTGCGCTTCGGAATACGTAAGGAAATATTCTTCAAGTTGTTTTCGCGTGCGCCGCGCAGCTCGATATATTCCTGGGACATTATTCGCTCCTATAAAAGTTTAGCACCACAAGGCTCATTCTTTTGATTTCTGCTCTTCCGCAAACGATAATCCCTTATCAGCGAGAGCCTGGCGAAGTTTGCCTAGCGCGTTGGGACCGATGCCATGCAACTCCCGGATGTCCGCTTCAGTGAATCTGGTTAACTTCTCGAGATTCTTGATACCGGCCCCGTCGAGTGCACGGTGCGCAGGCGCCCCCAACTTATCTGGAAGATCGCTTTCCTGCTGGACGGACTTGCGAGCAGAGTTATTTTTTGAAGTCATTTTTTTCATGAGTACTCCTGAAGATCACTTTACGATACGAAACCGTAGATGGGTTCTGCCGGCTGGCAGCTCCATCACAGTTAATCTTTCCAGTTGAATCTGGCTGGGTTCCATACCTTGAAAAAGACGAAATCCGTCGCAAAGGAGTACAGGCATGACGTCAATGTGAAGTTCATCGGCCAGCCCAGCTCGCAGGCATTGGCGAATGACACTTGCACCACCGATCACTGCAACATCCCTTTCACCGGCGGCAGCTCTGGCTTGCGTAACAGCGCTTTCCATGCCTTCAGTTACAAAAGTAAACGTTAGTTCATCAGTCTCCTTTGGGTGCTTCGTCGGCACCTTATGGGTAAGGACGAAGATCGGTACTTGAAATTCGTAACTACCCGCGTACGAGTCCGGGTCGTCTGACATGGCAAAGGCATTCCGTCCCATCACCACAGCCCCTGTCGTGCGAATGGCTTCCTGAAGCGGCTCCGTATTTCGCAGTTCGTCCAGGTCAGGATACAAGCTGGCTACGCTGCCATCCCGATCATTGATGAATCCATCTAGTGATATTGTCATCCCTGCAACAACTTTTCCCATGCATTCTCCTTTACCTTACAACCCGATATCTAAGATGTGTAACACCTGGGGCTTCGACCACCGTTATACGTTCCAGTTCGATCGGCTCACTGCCCAGGTGGTCGAATAATCGGACACCTCCACCCAGCAGGATGGGCACCAGGTTGATCTGTATTTCATCAAGCAAGTCCGCTTTGATGCATTGCTGTACGATACTCGCTCCAATGATGTCGACATGCTTACCACCTGCTGCCTGTTTCGCCTTCTCAACGGCGCTTTCAACGCCATCCGTGACAAAGGTGAACGGCGATCCTTCCCTGACCCATTCCTGTGGAATTGCATGAGTAACCACAAAATGCGGTACCCCACCGGGAGGTTGGCCGTCCCATCCATTGGTGATATCGAAGGTCCGCCGTCCTGTTACAGATGCCCCGATCATCGGCCAGGACTCCCGAAGAAGTTCCGCGCTGGCAGGTGAGATCTGAAACACCATATCTGTGCCCGGCAGCGGAAAATTGACATCTCCGCTGTAGTACCAATCAAAGAGCCGAACGCCGCCATCGCCCATGGGATTTTGAGGCCCATCATGCGGCCCGGCAACGAAGCCATCCAATGACACTGACAACTCTACTGTTACTTTGCTCATGTTTATTCCCTTGGACTGCTTTTTAGTCAGTGAAGAACTCCTCTAATACAGGAGCCAGGGCATCGGCGGCGACTTCGTGGGTCTGGCCTTCCAGGGTGCAGTGCTGTGCATTGGGGATAGCATTTGCAAGTGCCTTTGCTGTAATGTGCATGAACGGGTAACTCGCACCCCCGTCCATGACAAATGTTGGCCCAGCAACCCGGGCTGCCCGCTCGTCAGGCACAGAGGCATCTTCACCCAGTCCGGCAGCATCATAGGCAAGCGTGGGCGCCACGACTTCGAACATGGGCCAGACTGGATTCTGGCGCATCTCTGGGACTTGGTCTTCAGGCATCCCTACCAACATCATAAAAGCCGCCAGGGCATCGCCGTGACGATCTTCCGCAAGCAATTCGTTGAGCTGCTTTCTGTAGTCCTTCCAGGCCTGGCGGGCAGTCTCATCGGAGTTATACGGGGCCTCGTACATGGCAAGTTTCCTCACCTTGTCACGGAGCGCGATTGCTGCCTCCAGGGCAAGGGCTGCGCCGGAGGAAATACCGTACAGGAACGCCGATGCACCCGCTTTGTCGATGAGAGCTTCGATGTCTTCAATCTCACGGTCAACCGCATACGGCTTTGTATCCGTACTATCGCCCCGTCCCCTCCGATCATAATGGAACACGGTGAAGTGCTGCGCCAGTAGTTCAGCCAGCTGCACCATCCCCTGGTCAAATGCCCGATATTGCAACGCCCCATCTACGAGGATAATCGCCGGTCCCGTACCGTACTGATCGAACGCGATGGTGGTCCCATCTCTTGAAGTGACTGTGTTCATGGAGTTTTCCTTTCAAGCTTACTTGACAATGCGGAATTGAAGATGCGTGACACCAGGGGACTCAATCACCCTCGTGCTTTCCCGGTGAATGGGTTCATTGCCCAAATGCTGGAAGAGTCGTACACCTCCACCAAGCAATATGGGAACCAGGTGAATCTGAATTTCATCAAGAAGCCCGGCTTTCATGTATTGCTGGGCAATGTTCGCTGCACCCACAGCAACATCCTTATCACCTGCAGCTGCCTGTGCTTTTTCGAGTGCGCTCTCGATGCCATCGGTTACAAACATAAATGTCGACTTTCCTCGATGTAGCGTATTGCGAGCACGGTGAGTCAGCACGAATACCGGCACTCGGAAGGGCGGATCATCTCCCCATCTGGTTTTATCGTGCCCACTCCATGCTCGGCAGGGTTCAAGAATCGTCCGTTGTAGAGATTAACAGCTCGATCAAAATCAACGCCGGTTAATTCCTCGGCAACAGCCGACATGTACACAGCTTGACCCATTCCAACAGAAACCCGTGAATCAAATACTACAATGCTCAATGCTCACCTGTGGGCGAACGGCGATGTTGCAGGAATGTGTCACATCTGGGGATGACATCCAGTAAAACTCTCTATATCTCTCCGAAGAAAAGTATACAGGGGATACCCAGGGTCGCCCAATCGGCAGTGCCCAGCACCATATATGCAATGGAGTCTATGATTCTCCGGGCGATGGCTCCAAGATCTTGTCGATCCATACTTTTCTATCCTTTCAGACCCAGAGTTTCATTAACCAACCCAATCAATCGTGCAAGTCCACGATTCTCGATTTACTTTATCCTGGTTGAGATGGCCTCATACCCTCCGCCACCTGGATACACCCACCCGCCCGTCAGTGTGTTACCGTCGGCACTAAACTGGCCTTTATAGTATGCCGGAGATCCTCTCTCTCCGCCCCAAATCGTGAGTGTATCGTCTTTTATTTCATAGACGTAATCGAGAGTCATGCCATCCAGAAAGCTGTAAAAGCGCGATTTTATATCCTCACCGGGCTCTTCTCCAAACAACTGGAGATGTCCGATGATCTCAACACCTTTAATCTTTCGCCCATCACTTTCAAGGTCAACGCGCTGAATAAGGAAAAAGCCGCCTTCCATCCACTCATAGGTAATCTCCCCATCGATACCTCCGGATTGTTTCCATGTGCCAATCAACCGGTCCAAGTTTTTAAGGTCAGGATTTGGTATGGGCATTCCCTGTGAATATGGGCTGTTGGTAATATCTTCTGTCATCGTAATCTCTCCTTTTTTATTTAATAACTTGGAATCGGCTACTCATGCCACGAAGGCTTTCCGTTCATGCTGATTCTTCCAGTTCAAGCCGGGTTTCTTCACGCGAATCTACGTCTGCTACTTCCTGATCCTGATTTTGGTAAATTGCTGACAAGGCTCGGTATGAACGCGACCTCATCGCCAGCACCGTGACAACAAGTCCGATCAAGCCGGCGGCGGTGAACAAAAGAGCGAGACCTCTATCGGTGCCGGTTCCAAACCATGGGCCAAGTAGATCCACCCCGGCGCCCGTTGTCATGTAAGGGATAAAAATTAGTTGTGCAATAGGGCCGATCAGAAATGCTGTGACAGGCGAGGCGGCCTGCTCCACGCTTTGCGCAAAACCAAACACGCGCCCCTGCCGTTCGGGCGCAACAACTTTTTGTAGAATGGTTTGTTCGGCAGCTTCGACCGCTGGAATCAAACATAGCCAGACAAACATGCCAATCCCTAGAAGCAAAATGGATGCCTGGAGAGTAAAGATACTGCAGATTGTCCACATAACGATATTCGACAGAAAGAGAGTCCGCAGTGGATTCTTCCCTAGCCCTCTTTTTGCGACGATCATTCCACCAACGATGAACCCCAGGCTTAACACTCCCCACAGCGTGCCCCAGACCTGCACCGATACAAGTAGTAAGCCATAGGCATCCATCAGGGACATAAATATGCCACCCAGGAAGTTGTTGAAGGTATGAAAAAAGATCAGCCCAAAGAGACCGGGCACGAACTGAATGGCACGGATCGTTCCACGAATATCGATACCTTCGTGAGGTTGTTCATGTTCATGCTCCGGTCCGCCGTCGTGCGAGTGTCGCACTCTTTTCGGTAGATCAGGAATGACAAGTGTCGCCAGATGGGCAATGACCAGCAAGCTCATCACGATGGCAATCGCCAGCACCCAAAACATGCCGAGATAGCCGACGGCCAGCCCGCTGAAAATGGATGCACCCAGGAATGACACTCCATTGGCAGTACCCACGAGTCCGTTGGCCTTATCTCTCCGGTCTTCGGGAACCAGGATGGTCACGAGTGTCGACAGCGCAATTGCACGTAGATTGCCACCGATCGCACCCACGAGCGCCAGAACAATGAACATCCAAAGTCTGACACTCGATGCATCCGCAAATACTTCATACGGTGTCGTGGCAAAAATGAAACCCGCAATCGCATATAAGACAAGGGAAATCATGCTCGAAAGCAGCATTACTCTTTTCTTTGGATAGCGGTCGACCAGGGATCCGAGCAGGATTCCCGAGAAAGCCACAGTCAAAGTGAACACGCCTGCCATGACCGATGTAGCGATCACGGATTTGGTTTCGAGATATACCCAAAAAGTGACAGCAAACCATACGAAGTTGTTGGTAATGAAAGCGACAAGTGAGTTTGCTAATGTCAAGTGAAATGTTTTCATTAAAAGTTGATCTCTCTATTGTTCATCTACTCGTATAGATCATCCTGGCTTCGGAACGGATCAAAACGCCAGTCATTAACTATCATGCCGTGTCCCGGTAGATACTCAAATTCACATTCCTCGACTAAGGTGAAACCGAAGGATTTGTTCCGAGCTCTCGGGCCCGCCCAAATGCTTCATCATATTGGGATCACCCAGGAGCTTTTCAAGTAGTGCTACATCTTCATCCGACCATGGTTGAAGAGACAGGTCAACCATGATGTTTTGTTAGCTCTCACCGTGAGAATGCCAGAGCTGCACCAGGTTACCTTCAGGATCTTTCAGGGTCGCAATGGATAAGTCACCATACTCTGTGGGGTCTTCAATGAACTCGACGCCAGCCTCTTTTAGCCTATTCCAGTCCGTGACGAGGTCATCGCTTTCCAGACCAATCATGTGACGCGCAGGATCCAGATTTGGGCCATGTACCTCGCTGTGCGTGCCCAATCCCAACGCCGCGGTATCCGCACCATCCTGGCCCAAAACGACAAAGTTAGGTGATTCATTAACCACCTTGAGTCCCAGCACGTCCCGATAGAATGGCAGCAGATTATGCAGGTCTTCACTCCAGATGGATGCACCAGCAAATTTCTTGATCATCGTATTCTCCTTTCAAGCATCATAGTGATAGAGGCTTTCAGTCTTATGGGTCAGTATCTACAAGTGCCGGGGGGATGTTTTGGTTGCGTCGGAACAGGTTGGTCGGGTCATAATGCGCCTTGATTGCCGCAAGCCGATCCCAGGTGGACCCTGGATAAGCCGCGCGGACGCGTTCTTCGCCTTCATCGCCAATGAAGTTCACATATGCACCGTCGTCGGTTTGTCGTAATTCCTTTGAGAATTGGGTCACCCAAGCTTCGTGCGTTTCCTTTTCTTCAGGTTGATTGTAGAGAGCAGCAACATTCACCATGATCCGTGATTTGCGATGAGCAAACGCAGTGGCATCGACCGCCACACGAGCCATTGCCCCGCCAAGCACACGAAGTTGAGCAACAGCCATTGAAGCGGTGGAAGACATCAGATAGCCAAGGATCGTCTCAGCCACCGAACGGCCGATCGAGTCCATGAACATTGTGCGCCCGGCCGCAACTGGATGGTATCCCCCTTCTTCAGGTGGATAGATTTCAAGGTAGCGCATCGGCTTGACCATGTCTGCGATTGGCGTGGCAAGAGCCCGGAACGGAGCGATCGCCCGCTCACCAGACTCTGCATCGCCCGCGTACGCCAGCAGCGCCATGATGACCGGCTTGCCGTGATCTTCTTCAGGCAGGAACGGCATCGGAGGCGCGGTCATGACATTAACTATTGTGGACAGCTCATCGGGTGCAGCCTCTGCATCAGCAATAAACGAAGCAATTGTGTCCGCCGTGGCTGGCAGGAAGAGCATACCGCCGACGATCTCATCTACTTCATGCAGACGGAACTGGAAGCGGGTCACAACGCCGAAATTACCTCCACCCCCGCGGATGGCCCAAAACAGGTCCGGGTGAGTCTGAGCGTCCACGTGGAGAAGTTGTCCATCCGCGGTCACGATCTCCGCAGCAATCAGATTATCAATGGTGAGACCATACTTTCTCACAAGGTAACCAACGCCGCCACCCAGGGTAATTCCGCCGATGCCCACTGACCCCGTGTCGCCAAACCCAACGGCGAGGCCATGAGCAGCTACAGCAGTCGTGAATTCACCGGCAGTCAAACCTGTCTCGGCCCAGGCGGTACGGCCGGCCACATCGACCTGCAGGTCGCGCATGTTTAAAAGGTCAAGTACTAATCCGTCGTCACAGACGCTGTGACCCGCAACACTATGACCGCCACTGCGGACGGCAAGCGGTAAGCCAGTTTCGCGTGCAAGGTCAATGACGCGGGAAACGTCCGCCGCGTCATTGACCTTGACGATGACTGCTGGACGGCGGTCGATCCCCCCATAGAAGACACCGCGCGCTTCATCATATCCAGGATCGCCTGGGGTAATGACGTGTCCATGTAGGGTGGTGCGAAGTTTTGGGATTGAGATCGTGGTGGAGTTGGGGATCAGGTGTTCAGTATGAGAGTGAGTCTTGTGAACCATTAAGGATTCTCCTCTATTGAATTGATCTTGTTATCGATAGATTACTTGGCACGCAGCCCTAAAGCCAGTGCGTGACGAACTACTTGTTGGCATGGATACGAATCTGTTTTGGTCTTGTATGCCTCCGATTTATGGATTTGTG
>JANMSY010000356.1:0-5157 GCA_031389865.1 Anaerolineales bacterium
CGAAGACTCGCAACGACATGGTTAATTTTCGGATAGGCTCTTAATCATAAAGCCGCCAGCAAATGCTGACCGCTATTGGTAGCTGATATCAGCTATTCTCTCCTGCCCTTCGTCACGATCCGTATCGGCGTTCCCAGGAATCCATACTCGGCACGGATCTGGTTCTCGAGGTAACGTATATAGGAGAAATGCATTAACTTCGGTTCATTGACATAGATCATGAATGTGGGCGGGTCGGAGCGGACCTGTGTGCCGTAGAACATCTTCAACTGCCGGCCTGCATGGGATGGATGCGGATGGTTGTCCTGCGCTCTATGGATCACTTCATTGATCCTGGAGGTCGTTAATCGGGCAAGACGTTCCTCCTGAACACGCAGTGCCATCGGCAGCACCTGATCCACGCGCTGACCTGTCTTGGCTGAGATGAATAACAGCGGCACATAATCCATAAAGTTCAGATCATGGCGGACCGTTTTGGTGAAATCCTCCATCGAGTACGAATCTTTTTCGACTGCGTCCCATTTGTTCACGACCACTACACATGATTTCCACTCGTCGAGAATAAAACCTGCGATGTGGGCATCCTGTGCGGTGATGCCGGTCGTCGCGTCGATCATCAGTAATGCCACGTCTGCGCGCTCGATGGCTTTGAACGAACGCAGAACGCTGTATTGCTCCACGCCATGTTCGATCTTGCCGCGCTTTCGAATTCCCGCCGTATCGATCAATGTTACTTCCAATCCATCCACTTCGATCTTGGTATCGGTAGCATCGCGTGTCGTTCCGGGTATGTGGCTGACGATCGCGCGTTCCTGTCCGACCAGCTTGTTCAACAAACTCGATTTGCCCGCGTTCGGCTTGCCGACGATGGCAATCTTGACGCTGTCATCTTCCTCGTCCTCTTTCTGTTCCGGGAAGGCTTCAACCAGGGCATCGAGCAGGTCGCCTGTCCCTGTGCCATGCACAGCGGAAACAGGATATGGCTCACCCAGCCCCAACTCGTAGAATTCAGGCGCAGAGTCACGCGGATCTCTTGATTCGGTCTTATTGACCACGACAATGATCGGCGGCCAGAATCTTCCATCATCCAGTTTTTTCTGTGAACGACGGAGGATATCTGCCACTTCCAGATCAGGAGAAGTGACGCCCGTTTGCCCATCTGTGACAAACAGGACTGCATCCGCTTCATCGATGGCGACTGCCGCCTGCCTGCGGATGTCATCAATAAAATCCGCCGAGCCAATCGAGAGCGGAGTCCTGCCGCCGTGTGTTGGGTCAATGCCGCCCGTGTCAACAATATGAAAAGCGCGGCCGTTCCATTCGGCTTCGCCGAACAGACGATCGCGCGTGGTGCCGGGTACTTCGTCTACAATGGCAAGGCGTTCACCGACAAGACGGTTAAATAAAGTGCTTTTTCCTACGTTGGGCCTGCCAACGAGTGCAACAATGGGTTTGGGCATAGGTTTTTCCAGGATGATCTCACGCAAAATGCCGTGCAGATCACATATCTTTCCGGTCTCTGATTTCTAGCGCGATGTCGGTTGCGGAGGATTCTTAAGGAATGGTCAGCGCAGTGTATTACGGGAATGCTGTCGGTGTGCGTGTGTTGGGTATGGATAATACCACTTCCACCGTTCCCGGCAGGATGGATTCTACCAGCACGTTGCCGATCATAGCCTGCACTTCGGGCTTTAGTTGATATGTGCCAATCCCCAGGCCAGCAACATCGACTGTGACCACCACATCCTGTGATGCCAATACTTCGAGCACCGGCTCAGGGCCGGAGATGATCACAACCACCGTTTCTGGGAAGGTTTGTACGCTGAGTCCCTCTGCGATGCCTACTACATTAAGGGGTTGATTCAACAATGTCAGGCTGGTCTGAATCGCGGTAATGCTTACCTGCACCTGAACCGTCTGCGCGCCTACAAGAGTCACGTTTTCGGGCAGGTTCAATGAGAGTCGTGTGGATATGTCCTCTTTCGCATCCTGCAAGTCGAGCGGCTGCGTTTCCACTACACCCGGCAGGGAGTTTACCAAAGCCGTATCGGTGGAAAAGACGGTGATCACAGGCGGGAATACAGAAATGTTTTCGAGCCGATAGCCGCCGGCCTGCTGTCCACGCACCACCACTTTTACCGCCAGATCGCGGAAGCCGCCCTGCCGGCTGACGGGAACACTTGCGATAACCGTCTCGGGATTGATCGTCAGCCCTCGCAGGATCTCGTTTTTCGTGTCAAAGATCTGAATGGCGATGGGTTCCTCGATGTTTTCGCGTACACCGTCAAGGCTGACCACGACACGCGCCCGTAGAGCCTCCCTCACCAGAGTCTCAGGCCCTGATATCGTCACTTCCTGCAAAGCCGTAGTCCCTTCCCCTGCCCGATACCCCGCGGCAGGTTGTCCGCTTAGGGAGAGAGTAATGGGCAGCGTTTTGGTCTCGACCGATTCCAACTGAACGGTAACAGCTGTCGGGTTCGCGAAAACGATCTGAGTCGGCCTGAGAGAAATCTGGATCTGGACATCTACAATGTGTTCTCCTGCGCTGAGACCCGATAAATCCAGAATGGCACGCACAACGTTGTCCTGGGTCGTCAGCCGCTCCCAAACCGAGCGCGGCGCGCGGATGGTAACGTTATCCATATTCGTGGGCTCGCCGGCCAAGATCAACGAAGATTCCTGGCCAATGATCTCAATGGGAATGGGTTTTGGATAGGCGCGCACTTCATCAGGATCAGCGGCGGAAACAGCAGATACCCAGACCGAAAGGCCAAGAACCAGAGCAAGCAGAAATGTGCGAATGTTGATGGCAAACCTGCGCATGCTATTTATCCCTGCGCTTGAACAGATAAGGGAAAAAACGTTTGAACCACACGCGTTGTGGTTCTGTGACATCCGGGCGGAAGAATGCAGCCAGGATGTTTTCGAGCCGTTCCGGGTCAATACGACGGATCATGCGCCCGGCATGTGAGATGGATATGGAACCGCTCTGTTCCGAGACGACAACTGATACCGCATCACTGACTTCGCTGATACCCAGGGCAGCGCGGTGTCGCAGCCCCATCTGACGCTCCGGTGTACGGTTCAAGACTCCACTTGCTGACAGCGGCATGACACAAGCCGCCGCTACGACGCGTCCGCCCGCGATGATGACCGCGCCATCATGCAAGGGTGTATCCGGATAGAAGATCTGCAGCAACAGCTCGGGTGTCACATGTGCCCTCATTTGTACCCCCGTCTCGATGTATTGATCGAGACTGTCGAGTCTTTGAATGACGATCAATGCGCCGTGCTGACGCGCTGAAAGCCGCGCCGCAGCTTCCACAATGGAACGGATGGCTTTTTGTGCGTCTTCGTCTGATGTCTTGCTTGAAGCGGGCATGAATGTTCCTGCACGCCCGAGCCGCTCAAGCGCGCGCCTGATCTCTGGCGCGAAGATAACAGGGATCGAGAGCAGCAGGGCAGGTAACATGCTTTGGACCAACCATGAAAAAGCAGGGAGTTCCACTAGGGTGGTGAGGAGCACCAGCGCCACAACAAGGAGGATCACGCCTCGTAATAGGACCATCGCTTGTGTATCACGCAGGGAATATAGAATAACAAAGAAGATCAGCGTCACCAACAGGATATCCACGACGCTTAACCAATTAAGACGTTCAAATATAAAGAGGAGGTTATTTAGAAAATTCGCCATTTGTGAATGCGTCAATCAGTATAGTTGGGCTGGCTGAACGTGGGCTTAAAATATCGCATTTTACTGCGATAGTGCGGCGCCGCTTTGGAATGTCTCCCCGCCCTGTTCGTGTTTTCGATGGATCATCCCGGGGGAGGGCCTTCGAAATGTTTCACAGTACCGAATCAGATCGGTCGGAGAACACGGTCTGTGCGCAGCTGTTTAAAGAAGAGAGCCGACCCTTTCGGCATGGATTCGGCAGCAGCATCTGTCCACGCCTGCACACCAAGCCCTTCAGGAGGACGTCTTTCGTAGCCAATATGTTTCCAAACCGAATCAAATCCGATCAGTTCCATGGGCGGGAAGACAAGTGAAGCCTCACATTGCAGGTCACTGGATGCTTTTTCAACTTCAGCCATGATGAGCGGGAGCGCCTTGTCTGCGGCGGCCCGGGGGTCCAGATAAAGATCAGTCGTGCGCGCCACGAGATTCTCCACCTGCCAGCCAGCGATGCCGACCAGTTCATTCTCCATTTGAAGCAGCAGGAAAGCCTTCTCCCCGAATGCTTCCATCACGTCCTTACTGGTCATGGTGTGCTTGCCCCTGCTCAAACGGGTAATCAAATCTGCGATCTTTTGTGAGTCACGGGGTTTGCCGCGCTGCAAAGAAAATGAACCGGGCGCGGCTTTGGGCGTGATCAACGTTGCGGGACCAGTTTCCTGCGAAATAGTTTTCCACGCTTCAGTAACCTGCTTCCATAGATCCTCGTAGGATCCATTATTGGTGATAATAACCTGTGCAGCGGCGAGTTTGTGCTTCTGCGCAGCTTGTGAATGGATGCGTTGCAATGCATCCTCGCGGCTCATGCCTCGCTTGCGCATCAGCCTCTCAGTCTGTACTTCCTGCGGAGCATCGGTCGCCCAGATCGAATCGCAGCGATTGCGCAAATCTGACTCAAGCAATTTGATTGCTTCTACCACAATCACTTTTTGTGTTGCACGCCGGCTCAGAAGGTCCACTGCCTGCCCAACATATGGATGAATGATATCTTCAAGCTGGGCGAGTGCCTGTCCATCTGCGAATACAAGCCGCCCAAGCCTGGCGCGGTCGATCTGTCCATCTTTATCCAATAGCCATGTGCCAAATCGATCCAGAACTGGCTGATAGCCTGGCGCGCCTTTAGAGATGACGCGATGAGAAAGCGCATCCGCGTCGATGGTATAGGCGCCCAGATGCTCCAGCATGCGGCGTACAACGCTTTTGCCGGTGGCTATATTTCCAGTTAGTCCGATCACGTATTTCCCGGGCAATTTGCTCACAGGGACTCCAGTACTTTAAATTGGATTAGTCTATTCTTATTTTAATGTCATTTACCTAATTCTCCAATAGAAAAAGGGGACAGCCTTGCTCGATAACTTAATCAATTGACCAGAATTTGTCTCCGGAATGGTAAAAGTGCACATTGGGTTAGCGGATGTTCGAAA
>JANMSY010000418.1:0-10101 GCA_031389865.1 Anaerolineales bacterium
GGAGTGCGGACTTTCCTCGGCCCCGACAACGCAGGACCGCGATCGCCCAACCGACCTGAGGCTGCATGATGATACACGCAAGGATACAGCACGTCAACAGTATCAGGAGTTTTCAAATAGAGTTTAAATACAGCCTATTTCCATCATTTGCGGGGAGTGGCTAAAAGAATGGGCCATATCTCTTCTCACCACAGAGAACACACCGTTCGTGCCGCGAGCATGCACGTCGGTGCGAGACGGCAGAGTTCACGGAGAATGTAGAAGGTTTTCTCTGTGTTCTCCGTCTACTCCGTGGTGAAACTATTGGGCAAGCCCACACAATTATCCACTCTTCAGGAGGGAAGCGAGTAGGGTTTGCAGGTCGTTCTGTTTGCTGTAAAATCATCGCATGCGCCCCCTTCGATCGAATTTAATACTACTATTTCTGTTCCTGATCTCCTCATGTGGCCGTCCCGCCAATGAGGTTTCTCTTGCTGCGCAGATTGCCTCTCCCACGCCTTTTCAACCTTTGACGGGAAACGTTTCAAACTCACCGTATGCTGACGCGGCCCCGACCCCAGTTTATCTTCCTGCAGTCACTCCTCTGCCATCCATGGCGACCGAAATGGTCGCTGGGTTATTGCCTTTGGATGCAAACGTCCCTACGCCCGTCGTCCTCCCCATTCTCAATCCGTTGACCGGGCTGCCTCCCTACGACCCGGCATTTTTGGAGCGACGTCCGCTGGCGGTCAAGGTGGCAAACTACCCGCGTTATATCCGCCCGCAATCAGGATTAACTTCCGCAGACCATATATTTGAATATTACATCGAAGGCGGATTAACGCGCTTTATCGCCATTTTTTATGGCAACAACTCTGAGTGGGTGGGACCTGTCCGTTCGGGGCGCTATTTCGATGAGAACATCCAGCGTATGTACCAGTCATTTCTTGTCTTCAAGTTTGCCGATCCGCGCGTTCTCGACCATTTCAAGTTCAGTGATTTTGCAGACCTTATTGTTGTGCCAACAAATGGATCCTGTCCGCCGTTTCGGTTGATGAGTACGCGTCATATTGAGGTGTACAACAACTCCTATTTTTATACTCCCGAGTGGGATGCCTGTATCGAGAAAAATAATTTGAACAATAACCGCCCCACGAACATCCAGGGCAATTATTTTAATGAGACTGCTCCTTTGTCAGAGTTGCAGGCGAATCAAATATTCACCTATTATTCAGAATATTCCTATCACTACTGGTCGTATGTTCCTGAGACTCAACAATATCTCCGCTATCAGGAAACAGATGATACACACAACGACAAGCCTGAAAAATACGAGCCGCTCGTGGACCAGATGAATGCAACACCCGTCCATGCTTCCAATGTAGTGGTATTACTGGCGTCACACACGTTCGCAAACACGTTCGATCAGGAAGACGAGGTCTTTCAAATCGATTTAACTGATTCAGGGGAAGCCTATGTATTCCGTGATGGTGTGGGTTTTGTGGCACAATGGCGCCGCACGAACCAAAACCAACCCATAACGCTGACAACGGTCAATGGCTCGGCGATCCACTTGCGCCCAGGCATCACCTTTTACGAAGTGATCGGCGCGCGCTCCTATGTGGATCAGGACGCCGGCGAATGGCATTTTCATCACGATACGCCCTGAGATGCGATAAAATACCTGTTGAGGACTCATGACCTTCGATCCCACCTTTGTTAGCAATCTCATCCTTGTACTGACAGCCTTTGGCGGCGCGTTCCTGGCCGCGCTGTGGATCTCACTCGTCATCTGGACGTATCGTGACATCCGCACCCGGGCGCGTGATCCGCTTGTGCAGACTCTTGCAGCGCTGCTTGTGGCTGTGTTGAATTTGCCTGGCGTGCTCGTCTATCTCATCCTTCGGCCGCCGCGCACGCTGGAAGAGGAATACCAGCGGACGCTGGAAGAGGAGGCACTGCTTCAGGCCCTTGAAGACCTGCCTCTTTGCCCCGGCTGTGAACGCCGCGTAAAGGATGAATGGCAGGTCTGCCCGAACTGTCACACCAAACTCAAGAAGAACTGTGAGAACTGTAACCGGCTGATGGAACTGCCCTGGAATATCTGTCCGTACTGCGGAACTCCTGCGGCTGGCATGCGCCGCGATCTGACCAGTATGGATGATGCCTTGCGCGGTCTAAAACTGAACGATGAACCTGAGCCCGGGGAAGTAAAAACCGAATAAATATAAAAATGACGACGCAGGTCGTCATTTTATTGATACAGGAAGATCATGAAAATCGAATCCATTACACTCCATCATATTTCGATGCCATTGGTCGCGCCGTTCGAGACGTCCTTCGGGCGTGAGATAGACCGTCAGTGTGTTTTGATTACATTGCAGGCGGAAGGGTTAACAGGCTATGGCGAATGTGTGGCAACACGCGACCCCGGTTACAACTATGAAACCACGGGGACAGCGATGCACATCTTGAAGGATTTTGTAGCGCCCCTCATTCTTGGACAGGACATAAAAGACGCGCAGGATTTCCAGCAACGGGTCGAAGGAATTCGCGGTCATCATCTCGCCAAAGCTGGCGTGGAGATGGCATTATGGGATCTGCTTGGCAAGCGTGAGGGCAAATCGTTGAAGGAAATGTTCGGGAGCACGCGCGAAACGGTGGACGTGGGAGTCTCGATCGGGATCCAGGGGTCAGCTTCCGCTTTGGTGGAAACCGTTGCTTCGTATCTGGGGCAGGGCTATCGACGCGTCAAAATTAAAATCAAGCCAGGCCGCGAAGTGGACGAGACCTCCGCAGTTCGCCGCGCTTATCCTAATTTGCGTTTGCAGGTGGATGCGAACTCCGCGTATACGCTGGAGTCTGCTGATGTGTTGAAAGCGATCGATGACCTGGACCTGCTGTTGATCGAACAGCCTTTGTTCGAAGATGATATTTGGGATCATCGCAAATTGCAGGCGGAGTTCAAGACGCCGATCTGTTTGGATGAAAGTGTGCTCACGCCGCGTCACGCGCGCTACGCGCTGGAAATGGAAGCCTGCCGCATCATCAATATCAAGCCGGCGCGTGTGGGTGGGCTGAGCCAGGGAATTGCGATCCATGATTATTGCCGTGAACGAGATGTACCGGTCTGGTGCGGTGGCATGCTGGAAACCGGCGTGGGACGTGCATCAAATCTCGCGCTTGCTTCGCTGCCGGGTTTTGTTTTGCCGGGCGATATTTCAGCGTCTGATCGTTATTATGCGCGCGATATTACAAACGAGAGATTCACGTTGAATTCCGATAGCACGATCACCGTACCGAATGGACCCGGGCTGGGTGTAACGATTGATGAAGAAGCGTTGGCAGAATTTACGCTTTCCAAAACGACCCTGAACGGCAAGTAACCCGGATCGATCATCCACTACTCTTCGCGAATTTTAGAGTAGCGGCATAAGCACGCTCGCCCCTGCCCTACGTGAAGAGTATAATTCGGGCGGTATGATAGACCCTTTGTCCCGTTTATTCTCTCCTGCAGCCGTATTCATCACCCTGCTTGCTGCTTGTGCTCCACAGGCAGCCTCCCTCCCTCCAGCCATTCTTCAAGAGACTCCCTCCATTAATTCGTCTGTCCAGATCAACACATTCACGCCCGCGCCTCTGGTTCAAAGTGTGAGTCAAGTTCAACAGGTGTATGCGCTGGTCGCTCCGTTCCCCACTGTCACGGATGGCCTGACCTCCGATGAATTGAAACTTGCATGGACTCAGGGAACCGTTCCCATGGCGTTCAGCGGCCATCCGTTGCTGATGGCCGAATCCACTCTGGATGCGTTCAGCGCGCTTTGGGGAGAACCAGCCGCCGGCCTGGTGCGAAGCGTCTCTTCGGATCAGCTGCTTGACGCCGCGTGGTCTGATCTGGGTTCATGGGCAATTATCCCGTTTGAAACACTCGAGCCCAAATGGAAAGTGCTGGCCGTGGATGGGCAGTCTCCGATCCGCAAGAATTTTAATATTTCCAAATATCCGCTTGTCCTACACGTCAGTTCTGAAACTTCCAATTACGACCCTGCGAAACTCACCACGATTATCATGACGGGTGTGACCGCGCTTGTGCGTGCCACCGCCTACACCATGGAGTTGAAAAGCGTCACATATCCTGGCGAAGGGATCCGCGACCTCATGCGTGAGGCCGATATTGCTCATGTCAGCAATGAGATTCCATTCTTTACGGGTTGCACATTTCCCAAACCAAATGCGGGCGCGCTGGTCTTTTGCAGTGACCCGAAATATATTGATCTGCTGACCGATATCGGCACGGATGTGATCGAACTGACCGGCAATCATTTCGCTGATCGCGGTCCGGCTGGCATGCGTGAAACGATCGGGATCTATAATGAAAAAGGAATTCCGTATTTCGGGGGTGGACTCGATCTGCAGGATTCGCTCAAGCCTGCCCTGTTTGAAGTCAATGGGAATAAGATCGCGTTCATCGGATGCAACAAGCCCGACGTTGGCCGCTTCCCGACCGCGACGGATTTTCAACCTGGCGCGGCCCCGTGTGATTTTGATTATCTCACAGGAAGGATCAATCAGCTGAAAGCCGAAGGCTATGTGGTAATCTCCACTTTCCAGTGGAATGAAAGTTATGACTCGCGTCCCCAACCGCAACAGGTCAGGGACTTTCAACTCATGGCTGAGTCGGGCGCCTCGATCGTCAGCGGCAGCCAGGCACATTACGCGCAGATGATGCAATTCCATGAGGATGCCTTCATCCATTATGGTCTGGGCAATTTATTCTTCGATCAAATGGGCGATCAGGATTGGATGCCAAAAGGGATCCGCCGCGTGTTCTTTGATCGGTATGTTATCTATGATGGCAAATTCATCAGCGCGGAATTGATCACCGCTATGATCGAGGACTATTCACGCCCACGCTTAATGACGGACGATGAACGTTCAGGGTTTTTGCAGGAATATTTTTATTACAGCGGATGGACACCTTTGATCCCCACCCCGACCGCGACCATCACGCCAACGTTAACCCCGATGTCCATCCCGCCTCTCGCAGGGACCCCCAACCTGCTCCCGTTACCGACCGCTACGCGTACGCCCTAACCCTCGCGCTGAGCGGAGTGAGCCTTCAGGCGAACGCAGTCGAAGCGCGCTTCACGCGATGCAAACAACAAGGAGTACTCCCATGACCATTTACGACATTTCCCTGACGATCTCGCCTTCCCTCCCCACCTGGCCCGGCGACCCGGGACTGGTACTTGAGCAGTTCGAATCCATGGACAAGGGCGCGCACGCCAATGTGACACGCATCAGTTCCAGCGTCCATCTCGGCACGCATGTGGATGCGCCTCATCATTTCCTCAACGACGGGCGCACCATCGAAAGCCTTCCGCTTGATGTGCTGACCGGTCCCTGTTACGTCGTGCAGCTCCCAGACGGGATCGACGCGATCACCTCCGAAGTGCTGGCGCGCACGGAGGTCACATCAGACATGAAGAGAGTTCTGTTCGGCACGAGCAACTCGCATCAATGGGTGAAAGGCGAATCGAAATTTCAGGAAGACTTTGTCGCCATTACAGAGGATGGAGCCGAATGGCTTGTGGAGCACGGTGTCCAACTCGTCGGTGTGGATTACCTGTCCGTTGCGCCGTATGGTGACTCAGTGCCAACACATACGGTTCTGCTCAAAGCGGGAATTATCGTGGTGGAAGGACTGAATCTCTCCAGCGTCATGCGCGGATTTTATGATCTGTATTGCCTGCCGTTAAAGATCGCCGGTTCTGATGGTGCACCGGCCAGGGCCATCCTTATTCAGTCATGATGTTAGAACGGTTACAAAGAGGTTGAAGGGGTAAGATTCCCAAAATAATTTCGATAAACAGGGGAGGAGGCACAATGACGCAGGACCGTAAATATTTTGGGATGACCATTAAGCAAGTAGGGATTTTGGCCGGACTGGCAGTAGTTGCATGTTTGCTATTCGGTGCGACAGCTGTATTCGCTCTCCGCAGAGGGTTGGGTTTATTGTCACCAGCTCCTACAAGTATGCCTCTTGTGCAAATGACCTCGACGCCGTTTGTACTTCCGACTCTGGTACCTACTATCACCATGACGCCCATTCCCTATGAACAGTTGATACCCAGTGGCTGGCAACAGCACCAGACCACCCTCGTTGAGCTGTGGCTGCCGTCGGGTTTTGACAACACAGGCTCGCCCGCAGGTGCGGTTGTTTCAGGAAACTCGGTCGTGGTGGAATTATCCCTGGCAGGCACATCCCCAAGTACATCGGCCGATACTATTTATGCATCCGTTGCCTATGAGCCGTTGACTGCCGATTCGCTGGATGCCTTTCTTGAAGAAAGAGTAGCCACCATACCGCCGGAAGTGAATATGTCGGAACGGCGAAAGGTCCTAATCAACTCTAAAGAGGGTTATCGCCTGATGTTCGAATGGCAAAATAGCAGCGTGTATACAAATGACCTGTTGTTCATATTTCTGGATGGAAGCACGATCTGGTACGTCAAGTATTCGGCTGAGATCAAGGATTTTTATGAATTGTTGCCAGTCTTTGATGACAGCGTGAAGACGTTTAGGATCGTAAAGTAAGTATTACGCGTTGAGCGGAGCGCAGCGAAGACGAAACGTACGTTCCCCGTTTCGTCTGCATTCGGATGGAGTACACGCCCTAATTCCGCTCACATGGTCTCGACACTTGTACCAGGCGCAAGTGCAGGTGTATTCCTCGGGAGCGCGGAACATTAATCAAAATAGATATTCAGATCCGAACAGTCAAATCGATTGCCGCAGTTGGGACAGCTCACCTTGCAGTTTTTTTCATGCATCGCATGGCCGCAGCGGTCACAGATGTAAATGTGTCGCTCGTTCCACACTACAGGCTTCAGCAGGGAATGATCAAACCGGGATATTCCTTCCGTGCCCAATCTATGTACTTCGTTGATGACGATCTGTGCATCCCTGCGTAATTTGCCCACATCAATGCCTCTGCAAATTTCGGGCCAATCCCTCAGCCACCTCTGACTTCGACCATATACCTTGATTGCCCCGTTGTAATTCCTGCGCGTAATGTGCAGATAGACAACCGCGATCTGTAATATGCCGCGGTACAAGTCGCGTACCTTTCCGCTCTCGGCGTTCCAGGCATCTTCCAGGGCTTCGTGCGCTTCGAAATATTCCCCCGCGTTGAACAGGCGCAGTCCCTGTACGGCTTGCGGATGAGGAGGGACGTTGCAAAGTTCGTTTTCTGAATCAGTCATGGCGAGGGTGTTGGTAATTATAGTCGTGATGGTAAAATTTCATCTCCATGAGATCCTTATTTCAGAAAAAACTGGCAATCATTTTGCTGGCAGCACTCGCACTGGGGGCTTTAACGGTGCTGGCTCTCAGCCTGGATCAGGTTTCATTTAATGAGGCACAAAGATTCGGTCAGAGGGAGGAGACAGATGCCCCTCCGGTCTCTTTCGCGGATGTAACCGATGCCTGGGCTACAGTCCCCTTGTGGAAGCAAATCGTCCTGTGGGGCTTGATCACGTTGATGGTCATCCTGGTGAGCCTTTTGCTTTCTCCCGAATTGCGCAAGCGTTTATTCATTCTTTTCATACGGGCATCATTCACTGCTTTTGGCATATATTTCCTGTTGAAGAATTATGGGCAGCAGTTTTTTGGCCTGCAGAATCTCGGAAATGGTGCCGGAGGAGCCGGTCAAGATGGAAACATTCAACCACTGCCGACCTTTGAACCGCCTCAGATTTCTCCACTGCTTTCATATCTTGTGAGTTTTGCCTTTGCCCTGTTATGGGTCGCGGTCATGTGGGGACTGTATCAGGGTTGGAAAAAATATAATGCCCTTCACACAAAAAAACCATTGGATGAAATTGCCCGCATCGCCCGTTCATCATTGAACGATCTTTCCTCAGGACGCGACTCGAGCGATGTGATCATCAAGTGCTACTTGCGCATGAGTGATGTTGTGGCAGATACACGTCAGCTGCATCGCGAAATCGCCATGACACCACAGGAGTTTGCGTTACGCCTGGAACGGGCAGGATTGCCCGGTGACGCAGTACGGAGGCTGACGCGCCTGTTTGAGATCGTGCGGTATGGCGATCGCAAATCGGGATCAAAGGATGTCAATGAGGCGCTGAGCTGCCTCAACACGATCCTGCATTACTGTGGGGAGGCGGCATGACACGCACACGCCGCTGGCTTCTATTGATCGGCGTGATGGTCATTGCAGGCTTGCTTGCCTTTCCTCTGCGGGAAACCATCTATGAGACCGTTGTCATCCCCGTCGCATTTATTGGCTGGGAGCTGGGTTTGTTCTATCGTTCGCTCTCGCAGGCGATCTGGTGGTGGCTGATCATTACCTTGGTTCTCTTTATGCTGGCATTCAGCCTGGTGCCCCAGATCCAAATGGGTCACAGGGACGAGCCGAAACCCAAGGCGCGGCACGGACCGGTGGAGGATCTCGCCATCTGGCTGGGACGTTCGAAAAATGGTGTGTATTTCAAGTGGCTGGTCGCTAACCGGCTGGGAAAACTTGCCTACCAGATCCTGCTGCACCGCGAAAGCGGGCGCACGCGCTCCGTGTCTGCCCCGCTCGTGGGAACAGATTGGGAGCCATCGAAGGACCTGCAAACCTATCTTGAAACCGGCCTGCACGGATCGTTCTCAGATTTTCCCAATTCGAAGCGGCCCTTTGCCGCGCCGCAACAGACCCCGCTTGATTATGAAGTTGATGACGCTGTCAAGTTTCTTGAATCGCAAGTGGAAAATGGTAGATCGGGCTTGTAGCCCTACGTCCAGCATTGGAGTAAACCGTGACAGATATTTCCAACGTTTCATCCCTCGGTAGGCAGGTGATCGCTGAAGTGGAGCGTGCCGTGGTGGGCAAGCGTGGCCTGCTTGAAATGATGATGGCCTCCGTGCTGGCAGGCGGACACGTCCTGCTGGAGGATTTCCCGGGCCTGGGCAAAACGCTTGTGGCGCGCAGTTTTGCAAACGTGCTTGGCCTGGAATTCAAGCGCATCCAGTTCACGCCCGACCTGCTGCCTGGCGACATCACAGGCGGGTACATCTTTAACCGCACGACCAACAAATTTGAACTTCGCAAGGGTCCCGTCTTTGCAAACATCATCCTTGCAGACGAGATCAACCGTGCTTCCCCAAAGACGCAGTCGGCGTTGCTGGAAGCCATGCAGGAGGGGCAGGTAACCATTGAAGGGGAAACACTGCCCCTGCCGGAACCTTTCCTGGTGCTTGCCACACAAAACCCGATCGAATATGAGGGCACATTCCCCTTGCCTGAAGCACAGCTCGACCGCTTCATGTTGAAGCTGACGGTTGGTTACCCAAGCATTGACGAGGAAAAGCTGATCCTGCGCCGCCGCCGTGAACGCAAACAGGATGAAGTCCTGTTGCGCCAGATCACCTCGGCAGAGCAGGTACTTGAGATGCGCGATGAAGTGGAAAACGTGCATGTCAATGCAGACCTTGAAGGCTATATCGCGTCGCTTGTGCATGCCACGCGCGTCGACCGTCGCGTATCCGTTGGGTCGAGTCCGCGTGGGTCGCTGGCATTCCTCAAGATCGCGCGCGCCAATGCCGCACTGGAAAACCGCGACTTCATTACACCCGATGATATCAAACGTTATGCCATGCCAGTGCTGGGTCACCGTGTGATCCTCCAGCCCGAATACTGGATGTCGCGCCAGGTCGCAGATGAGGTGATCCGCGACACGATTGATAAGACACCGGTGCCAGTGGTGAAATAGTTTTCTCACTCACCCGAGCCCTCTCCCGTTGGGAGAGGAAACACTATGCCTCGTTCAATTCTGCTTAGCCTCCTCACGTACGCGTTGCTCCTTACCGGCATTGTCACGGTACAGGGTGAATTTCTCGCGCTGGCTTTGCCCATCGTGGCCTATCTGCTTGTGAGCTACTTGCAGGCACCCGATGAGATCAAGCTTGAGGCAAGGCGCCATCTCAGTGTTGAGCGGGCGTCGCCGAATCAGGATGTGGATGTGACGGTGATCGTGACCAATCATGGCTCAAGCCTGGAAGAGGTTCAGCTTGAAGACATTCTGCCATCTGGATTAACTGTTCGCTCCGGGC
>JANMSY010000449.1:0-3807 GCA_031389865.1 Anaerolineales bacterium
AATAGGATGGGATGGGCTGCGGCATTTTGAAGAGGAACGTCCCGTTTCCTTCCGAAGCCTCAACCTGCTCCGCTGCCATGACCGCCGTCAACTCCTTGGGCACTTCCACTTTCGCCGAATACGTGAACCGCACCGATGGGCTGTCCTGGCATGGGAAGATGCTGCGCGCATTGCTCGCCTGGCACTGACTGTAAAAACGGATATTCACCGCCCACAGTTTGTGACGCGTTCATCCATTGCAGCGCACGTGCCTCAGGTGACGTGCGGAATTTAAGCGTGAAACTTGATTCGCCGTCGAACCCCTTCAAATGCAGGCGCTCACCCAGGACTTCATCACTGGCAACAAACCCCCATTCAAGGTCGCGGCCGTTTGCATGGGCCTGCTTCATCTCGAGCTTGAACGTATCCAGGTGGAGCGAGCCGTGAAGTGGACTCTGCATCTGGTATGTCGCTTCGATATCCAAAGTGCATGAGGAAAAATCTGCCTGAATGTGAAAATCAATGTGGCTGATCCTCCCCTGTGTCAGGTCAGTATATGAAGTGGGGTCATGAAAGTCCATTTGAGTTCTCCAATAGTATGTCATTGCGAGCCCAGCGAAGCAATCTCAAACAAGGTTGGAGGTTATTTCACAATGTTCACGAAATCAGCAAAGAGACCATATGCCGTTTCGACAGGTCCACCGCTCATGCCCTTGCGTTCTGACTGGACAATGGAGTAGTCGAGTATCACGTCGGTCCTACATGTGACGCCCGTATTTGAGTTCATCATCCCATATAGAGGCGAAGACGCATCCACAAGTTGCGGCGCGACGCTTGCGTTGACTGTATCACCAACCTTCTCCGCGGAACAGACTAGTTTATAGCGCCTGCCTTCTACTCTGGCCTGGGCGATCATTTCGGGTGTGATGCCACGGATTCCAATGGGGTTGACCTGCTGTGGTGTAAAGGGAATATCCATGAGCACGGTGACCAGCGCGGCGACCTTGATTGCCGCGTCCCAACCATCCACGTCGTTGGTGGGATCCGTCTCAGCCACGCCGACGGACTGACAGTATTTCAGCGCGTCTTCGTAGGATTCGCCGTTCTCCATGCGGGAGAGGATGATGTTGGTTGTCGCATTGAGTATGCCTTTGATGGAAGAAAGCTCGGCGAGCGGGAATGCTTCACGAAATACCGAGAAGACCGGCGCGCCGCCAAGCACAGTCGATTCGAAGCCAAATGTTTTGCGCTTTGCCCTGGCGAGCGCAGTCAATTCGCGGTAGCCATGGACAACAGGTCCCTTGTTGGCGGTGATCGCATGCTGACCCAGGTTCAGCGCCAGTCGAATGTGATCGAGAGCAGGCTGACCCGTCTGTGTGTTAACGGGGGAGTTTTCGAACATGACATCGGCCTGGGAGTGTTGAATGACGGACGTTGAGTCAGTAACCTGGAAAGTGGAAAGTGGAGAAATCGACTTTCCGCCTTCCACCAACATGAGTGCCTGTTGAGTATCAATTCCGTCAGGGTCCACTGCAAACCCGTGGCTGCCCGTTGCGATACCAGTGACTGAATAGGTGATGCCATAATTTTCCTTGAGTACACTGCGCTTGCGTTCCAGTAAACGCACAAGAGCGCGGGCAACGTTTCCAAACCCAATCAACGACAGACGATAATGTGACATGATGAACTCCTGTTGTGTTCCAATTCCCCTGTATTATAAGCGTACCCCTACTGGGAAGGTAACAGCCGATTTATGCCCTCGTTAAATAGTTACACGGTAGGTTGGATTTTGTCTGAGAAAGGAAAACAGGATGGCTACATGTGAAGTATGCGGTAATACCTATGACAAATCGTTCGAGGTGATCATGGGAGGTGAAAGGCACGTGTTCGACAGTTTCGAGTGTGCCATCCACGTGCTGGCACCCAGGTGCGCTCACTGTGGATGTACGATCATCGGGCATGGCATGGAAGTGGGAGATGGCAAGTTCTACTGTTGTGCACACTGCGCAAGTCAGCAGGGGGTCCATGAATTGGAAGACCGTGTTGAAGAGGACAGGCGTTAAATGCACGTAGGGTTGGGCAGCTGCCCAAGCCTACGTGTTATAAAGGCGGCCACGGCATGGCACGCCGGTCGCGAGGCTGGCGGGGGAAGACACCCCTTTTGATAATAGAGTCTGCCCGGTTGCACAGGGCCGAGATCTCTTCCGGGCTGAGATACGGTTGAAGGCTGGTGAGCAGGCTTCGGCGTAGGATGAGACGGGAGAGCAGATCCGCGGGAATTTTTTCTCCACCGAAGTCCCAAAGCACGGTCCGCAGTTTGTTCTCTTCGTGGAAGCAGATCCCGTGGTCAATGGCGTAGAGCTTGTGTGTTTCATTTTCAAAGAAGATGTGCCCTCCCTTGCGGTCAGCGTTATTCACGAGCATATCAAACAGGGCTACAGGACGGAGCCAACGTTTGTCCTCTTCTGAGAAATTGAAATAATGATATTCGGGGTCGTATTCAATAAATTGCTGAAGCGATCCTGTGCCATGTGGACCCTCGTTGCGCAAGGTTGTGAACGGTACGATGTGAAAGCCGAGTGCTTCGCTGACAATGTACGCGGCAACCTCACGCAAGGCGAGAGTGTTTTCAGGGAAGTCCCAAAGAGGCTGCTCACCACGGCTGGGTTTATAAACGGCAGGATATTGCCTGCCTTCGTATTGAACGTTAACAAGGAATGTGTAATTCGAGCCTAATACGAACTGTCCCCTGAGTTCGTATTCGCCGCATTGAAGCGCAGTTTGTAATTCTTTTGATGGGTTTAAATTCATCATCTCAAATTTATAAAACTTGTGCAGTCATTATATATAAAAAATTACGCCCATTTATAGGAGAGACACATCACTTCAAGTGATCAGCTTCCTGGTTTGTTCAACGAGTTGATACAGCGGGTGTGACGTGTTTCTTTTCAGCCCGGCAAGGAATGGCTTGCCTTCAACCCCAACAAGGCTCCTGTGGAATTCGCGATGGCTAATGCTTATAGCCATTCTTCTTTGGACAGAAATGGCCCTCGGGCTCCATGGGTTGTCCGCACTGTGGGCACATGGCACGTCCGCGGCCCGAGACTTCCACGCCCCAGCGCGCCAGCATGCGCATCTGCGAGCGTGAAGCCCAAAAGCGGACAACAGCCGCCGATTCGGGATCTTCCTCTTCGGTCAGTAATTCCTTCGTAAAAACGACGACGCGGTCGCGGTCCTTATCATAGCCGAGCCCAATCTCACCGACGCGGAAGAGCGGGTCCACGGGCGGGTTGATACGCATGACCTCTTCCACATAATCGCCTGAGGCGTCGGTCAGTTCAGGGTTCTGTTCACTGACCTGCGAAAGGAATTGCTCGATGCCAATTGCCATCGATTGCAATTGCGCTTTCTCAATGATGACTGTGATCGTGCGCTGGTCCTGATAGGCTTGCAAATAAAACACTCGCTGACCTGGCTTGCCAATGGCATCAGCCGTAATATGGTCGCAGGGGTCTACATCAATTTCAAAACGTGGCATAAGTTACCTTCTGATTTCCTTCACTGAGGCGGAGTATACCACCCCCTCCCCTTCTCTCTCAAATCCAAAATGGAACTCTAAAGTGATCATTTTAGTTTTCATATGGATTTGGGACACGCTTCGAGTATTCTGCGCTACGTGCCTGTCGAAAGAGTGGATAATTGTGTGGGCTTGCCCAATAGTTTCACCACGGAGTACACGGAGAACACAGAGAAAACCTTCTACATTCTCCGTGAACTCTGTGTTCTCTGTGGTGAGAAGAGATATGGCCCATTCTTTTAGCCACTCCC
>JANMSY010000462.1:0-3729 GCA_031389865.1 Anaerolineales bacterium
CTGATAATGACCCAGCCAGGCGTCATCGGATGGATCCAATCCTTTTTCGATCAACACGGGGAAGCCCGCCGCCACCAATCGCTTGAGCAATTCAAGATCACCGCCCACGCGCCACACGGCATCATATTCCGTATACTTCTCAACAAAATCAACAAGCTCGAAGGGGTTGACGTTTTTATCGTCAACCTCATGGTTTGGACGCAAGTATGCACGCGTCTCATATTGGTCGCCCTGCCAGCCCCAGTAGGACAGCACCATGGAAAGATTGGTGGGTGCACAATTATTAAATTGCTGGTACTCGTGGCGAATGCCGCTGAGGGAGGCATATTCGGGAATTAGTGTAGGCGTCAGGCTGGGAAAGGGTGAAGGGGACGGTGTGTCAGTGATTGCAGGTGAAGTGGATGTTGTTGTGGAAGCCAGCGCCGTCAAAGTTGCCTGCACCATGACTTCGACCTGCTCCTGTGGAGTAAAGACAACTTCTTCAGGTGGATTGAAGTAACGTTTGATTGCCACGCGCAGGTTGTCAACGCGCCATGCCAGCCGATCATGAATGGGCGGAATGGTATAAGCCAGACTTGCAAGCAGGCATAAAAGAGTAATTCCCAGGATAAAGATTGAAATATATCGTTTACGCATCGAAAGGATTATAACATTCAGAAAAATCCTTCCCAGATGCCTGATATTGACGATGTTGATTTTATTTCGGCCACATCAGGGGCTTTCCAAAGAGGAGATGTCTTTACCCGAAAAGGCACCCAGCAGGACTATGTTGAAATTCACATGAAACAATCAAATTTCCCTGACATACATACAACTTCGTTTGTAATAAAGTTAGGGCAGAACTTAACCTTTGAATTCACCAACCCTACATCTGGAGGCATACAATGGACATGATCAGAGTTTCTGCTACATCACGAACGTCGGCAGTCGCCGGTGCAATCGCCGGAATTGTTCGCGAACACAAACATGCAGAAGTACAGGCGATCGGAGCCGGAGCAGTGAATCAAGCTGTAAAAGCTCTTGTTCTCGCTACTGGCTACCTCAAACTCGATGGTATTGATGTAACATGTGTCCCTGAGTTCGCAGACGTCACGATAGAAGATAAAGTGAGAACGGCCATCAAATTGGTCATTGACCCCCATTAAGTCGTGTCAGACTGATAAGGATTAATAAAGCGCCAGGGCGTAGTCAATCGCCCTGGCGTTTTCAATTAATACTACAAATCTTACGAGCGTTGTTGAATCATCATGCTTCAAACCAACCACGTAAGATTTTGTATTTAAGAAGCAAGTACCAATGCATCTTGTCACTACGATACCCAGGGCGGTCACAAATTGCGCTTTTTCAAAGGTGGGAAAGCGCAATTTGTGACCGTGGGCATTATATAAATTCAAATTTGCGGAACATATTGGAAGTTGCTGGGCATCCTACGGCAGCGGCAAATTCCCAGCATAGCCAGTAAGTTCAATATACCCATTCCCGCGCGTGGGCGCACCGTCACAGGTACCCTCGAAGCGCACTGCCCCCTCCCAGTATGTAACTGCTGGGAAGTTAATTTCCTGGTCTGCCATCCAGGGCTGGACTTCCAGCAGGCAATTGGATTCCTTGAGTTGGATCTCCCAGCCAGCAGGATACACGCCCTGAGTATGTGGGCTACGCCATTCGTCCAGAACGACGATCTCGAAATCGGCTTTTTGTAGAGGCTGTGTCGTTCCATCCGCCCGGATAAATGTCCCGCTGGAAGCAGTCGAAGATCCACCATCCCGTTCGCGCAGTTGGAAAAGCATCAGCGCCGCACCCTCTTCAAATTGGAGAGAAAACCAGTCCCAGCCAATTTGATTCTCGTCCAGCACACCGCTGCTGAACTCGTGGTCCTTCCACGCCAGCCCAGTGACAGGATATTGGGCACCATGCACCTGCACAAACCCATCAGCACGCAGGCGCGGCTGGCTGTAATAATAGGAAGCATTGGTAACATTTTCGCCTTTGCGACTGTAGCCGTTCTCACCATGCAGAACGACTCCCATCTCATCGGTCAGGGTTAGATCGAGGGCAATTTCCTCCTGCGCAGCTTGAAGGTGATAAACACCCGCTGCGCGTTCCGCGATATTCCAATCCTCGAGCCACACCCGGTAGGGATCACCTTGCGCGCCTGCCAGCCCCGGGCCAGGCCGGGAGTACCGTTCAAACGCGTAAAATTTTTCATTCGCAATATCGCTGACGGCAAAATGAGAAAAGTACAGGCTGTGGTCATACCATTGTGAATCAGCGGGGAGTTCAACCGTCGGCGGCAGCAGCCCCACGCGGAAAATTGTCAACTCGAAGCCAAAGGGTTGTCCCTGTGGCGTTTGCAGGTTGCCGGTGTAGTACCACCATTCAGTGCGGAAATCGGGATGGGCGCCAAAATCCTCCGGGAAGGTCAGCGGGCGCGAACCATCCGCCGCGAGAAAACCGGGTGGAATATCCGCATTGATGCCTGCGACATCTGGAACTTGAACTTCGGCCGAGGGGACAGTTGCCGGGGCACAGGCGGTCAGCAATATGAACAGGGGTACCATAATGAATAAGCGGTGCATGGCGATCTATACCCAGGGCGGTCACAAATTGCGCTTTTTCAAAGGTGGGAAAGCGCAATTTGTGACCGTGGGCATTATATGTTCGAGCATTATATGGCAGCGACTGCAGGCAGTCAGGTGAGAGAGGATGGGAATATACAAAACTCTGAGAAAATAGAAACCAGCCGCGCCGAGCGGAGCCGCGTGATTGAGACGATTCATGCGCGCACGCTTTGTCTACATGCGCCCGTCGGCTCGCTCCCGCCGTGCGAAAGATCTCATAAATATTCTTCTAACACAGGCAGAATACAATCAAAGCCATGACTGCATTTCTCCGCTTCCAGGACCTGACTAAATCCTATTATGAAGGCGATGTGCGCCGCATTGTCCTGCAAAATGCCCATGCTGAATTCCAGCCCGGTGAGATCACGGCTATTTTTGGTAAGAGCGGCAGCGGCAAAAGCACCCTGCTCAACCTGATCAGCGGCATTGACGCGCCTGACAGCGGGCAGATTTGGGTGGATGGTCAGGACCTGACCGCCCTGTCCGAACGTGATCGCACTCTCTTTCGGCGCGCCCGCATCGGCTTCGTCTTCCAATTCTTCAACCTGATTCCCACACTGACCGTTGGTGAAAATGTCAGCCTGCCACTGGAACTCAACCGCATCCCGCGGCTGCATGCCCGCAAAAAAGCGCAGGATTTGCTCGAAGCTGTGGGCCTGCTCGACCGTTGGGAGACCTTCCCGGAAAAACTCTCTGGCGGCGAGCAACAGCGCGTGGCGCTGGCGCGCGCCCTGGTGCATGACCCGCTGCTGATCCTGGCAGATGAGCCCACCGGAAACCTGGATGAAGAAACGGGGGCGCAGGTCATGTCCCTGCTTGCCCGCCTGACACGTGAACAAAACCGCACCTTGTTGATGGTCACACATGGACAGGAAGCCGCCTCGTACGCCGACCGTGTCCTGCGACTTTCGCACGGTCAACTTGTTGTGGAGCGCTGAACATGCTCTCCCTTCGAACCCTGCTTCGACATCCCATACAATTCGCCATCATGACCCTGGGCATCGCCCTGGGTGTGGCTGTCATGGTCAGCATCGATCTTGCCAACGCCAGTGCAGCGCGCGCCTTCGACTTAAGCACCAGCGCCGTGACCGGACGCGCTACCCATTCCATC
>JANMSY010000497.1:0-9054 GCA_031389865.1 Anaerolineales bacterium
CTGGGAAGTGAGTTGTAATACTCGTACATGCCATGTCCTTCGTGCATTTCCGTAGCAAAGAAGACCTGTGACACGAGCATATCGCGCGGGTCGCGATAGATAAAATAATTGACCCGGCCATGCTGGCATAAAAACGCGACATTCTCCGGCGTAGCTTCCACATATCCCCAACCGATGACACCCGCTGGAACACTTTTCAATCCACTTAATACTTCTTCCTTTGTCTTTCTTCTTCCCTCTTTTGCAATCGTTCGTATCGGTTCCGCATCCACACACTTATACGGCATGATTCTTGTATAGCCATTCAGGATTTGCAGCAGCAGATGTGATCCGCTTTTGGGCTTGGAATTACCAAAAATGGGTGGCACCTCATCAAAAGACAATCGCTTCCAACGCGCCATCGCCTGCAGGGTTTTCCCGGCAGGACGAATTGCACGGCGGATCTTCTGAATAGCTCTCATCAAAACACCATTACGAATGACCAATTGGTACCTTACAAGTGAAATTTTTGTACAAAATGCAAGAATTTCTCACCACGAAGGGCACAAAGTGTCACGAAGGCTTTTGATTGTTTTCCTTTGTGTTCCTTCGTGGCCTTCGTGGTTGAATCCTTTTTGGTTTCGGCTTGTCCGAGTTGGGATATTCACGATATCCGAATTAATCCTCACCCGTCACGCGGCGCAGCTTTTTCATGGAACCCTTTTCAGAGTCATAGACCCTCTTCACGCCATCGCCCAGTGCTGCTTCCGTCACACGGATATATTTCACCAGTCGCTCGAAGCCGCCAGGTTCCACAGACGCGGCCTGGTCACTGCCCCACATGGCACGGTCGAGTGTAAGATGCCTTTCCACCATGCTGGCACCGAGCGCAATCGCCACCGCCGAAGGGACTAGCCCAACTTCGTGCCCAGAGTATCCGATGGGGATATTCGGGAACTCGCGGCGAAGCGTTTCAACCATCCTGAGATTCAACTCCTCGGGCTCACACGGATAGGTACTGGTGCAATGCATCAGTGCGAGGTCCTTTTCGCCTGCGATCTCAACACCTTTTTTGATCTCCGGCATCGTGGACATGCCCGAAGACAGGATCAAAGGCTTGCCGGTAGCCCGCGCTTTGCGGATCAAGCCATAATCCGTGAGCGACGCAGATGGGATCTTATAGGCCGGTGTATCAAATTGTTCCATGAAATCCACGGAAGGCTCATCCCAGACTGAGACCATCCAGGCGATGCCTTTCTGGCGCGCATAGCGGTCGATCTCATGGTACTGCTCCTTGTTGAACTCAACCTTGTAACGATACTCAAGGTATGTAATATAGCCCCACGGCGTCTCACGCATTTGATTCTGCTGTTCAGGGGGTGTGGCAACATCCGGTGTGCGCTTCTGGAACTTGACCGCATCCGCCCTCGCATGAACCGCCCCATCGATCATCTGTTTTACGATACCCAGGTCGCCATTGTGATTGATACCGATCTCTGCGATCACATACGCAGGATGACCATCACCGACCAGCTTATCCCCAATTTTCATTTCACGAGCCATTGTTTTCTCCTTTGTTGTAGGTCACGTTTTCAACGTGACCTACTTATTCTTCAATAGTAGATCGCACAGCTCTCTCAACGCGCCATGACCACCCGTCCTCACCAGCACATGATCGGCTGCACGCAGGACTTCGGGAAAAGCGTCTGCTACTGCAACAGACCAGCCCGCCACTTCGAAACACGGAAGGTCATTGATGTCATTGCCGATATAGATCACGTTCGCAGCCTGTACTTTTTTCTGCGCAAGGACGTCCCGCATCACGCGTCCCTTATCGTTGATCCCGATACCATGAATGGACTCCACCCCCATCTTCTTTGCGCGCGCCCGCACAACAGGATTAGGCTCCGAGGAGAGGATCATCACCTCAATGCCGATGGAGCGCAATTCCTTCACCCGCAGGCTGTCACTGCGAAAGGCTGCAACCGATTCCCTGCCGTCCTGATCCACCCACACGCGATTATCGGTGAGCACGCCGTCAAAGTCACAGATGATCAGGTCGATCTTTTCAGGCATGGGACGTTTTACGATGGAAGGAGTGCCCGGTGTCACCATCTCAGGCTCACTACTGGCCAGCGCTTCGTACTTCGCCCAATCGGACAGGTTATCAATATCCACGGTATAGCGCGGGTCGATCACCAGCGGATAAATAACATCGCCAGTGAGCGACCTCTTCTGCAGGATGGTCGAAACACGGATGGCATCAATGTGTCCCGTTTGCCAGTAAACCACTGGCAGGATCTGACGCGGTGCATTGTAGGGTTCGGCGATCCCATCCACGGCCAGCAGTGGTTTCATGGGTTGGTCTTCAGCGTCGAATCGCCACATCTTGAACGGGTTCTGTCCGGCGGGCACAACTCCGCGCACACAATCCGCGTCGCTGTGGTTGAGCAAGATGCGAATGGCATGATCCAGCATATTCACTGGACGAATGGGAGAAGTGGGACGTAACTGCACCATGATCTCCGGGCGATAGCCTTCGTTTTCCTGCAGCCAATGCAGCGCATGTTCGAATACAGGCAGGTCGGTTGTTGTGTCCTGCGCAAGTTCGACAGGACGCAGGAACGGAGTCTCCGCGCCATATTCACGTGCCACCGCCGCGATCTCCTCATCATCTGTCGAGACGATCGCACGCGTGACAAGTGCAGATTGTTTCGCTGCAGCAATGCTCCACGCAATGAGTGGATACCCCGCAAAATTGCGGATGTTCTTACGCGGGATTCCCTTCGAGCCGCCACGGGCCGGGATGAGAGCAAGTATCTCGGTCATGGTTCGACCATGGTCAACGGTCGATTGTCCATCGTCAAAATTACCATGCCGTCCATCCGCCATCCACGACGACGTTATTGCCCGTCATATAGGATGAGGCGTCAGAGGCCAGGAACAGCAACGCGCCGTTCATCTCATCTTTTCTCGCCATGCGTCCGAGGATGGTCTTGGCGGAATAATTCTTTACGAAATAATCTTCGTGATTGTTGAACACGCCACCAGGCGTCAACGCGTTGACACGGATCTCAGTCTCGGCATAATAGGCCGCGAGATATTTGGTGAAGCCCATCACGCCCGCCTTGGTCACGGTGTAATAGACGGGCTTGAACGCAACGCGTTTCCCATCCTTGACATAGATGCGCTGGTCGGGACCATTGAGTCCATAGGTGGAGCAGATATTGATGACACTTCCTTTTTTGCCCTGCTCGATCATGGGCTTGACGCAGGCCTGGGTCATCAGGAACATGCCAGTGAGGTTCACGTTCAGTGCAGAGTTCCACAGATCAAGCGGATAATCCTCGAACGCGCCCGGTGTGATCCCCTTGTTGACTGCGTCGGGGTCGAACTTCGGATCGAGCGCCGCGCTATTAACGAGGATATCCAGCCGCCCAAACGTGGAGAGTGTTTTTTCAACCAGCGCATTCACTGAATCAGGCTGGGTGATATCGGTGGGAACCGCCAGGGCTTTGGTTCCGCCATTAGTGAGTGTATCAGCCACGGCTTGCGAAGTGGAAGCGTTCAAGTCCACTACAACAACTGCCGCGCCCGCTTCCGCGAGAGTCCTGCAAAATTCCTCGCCAAGCAATCCCACCCCGCCTGTGACGATTGCCACGCGTCCTGTCAGATCAAACTTTTCCTGAATTTTCATGGTTGCCTTTATGGAGGTGCAGTGTAGATCGCGTCACCTGCCGACTTATGTGCGAGGTGCAAACCTTCACTGAACAAAACTGCTTCTTCGGGGCTCACTTCGCCACCGCTAAAAACAACCAGCACGGCTTTGCCAGCAAGGATTTCCTGCCTCATGGTTGCCAGGCCTGTATCGAAACCTTCACGGGGAAGCGCGGTCGCCGAATCGAAGCGGTCTGGCAGAACATAATTTCCGCGCCCGGTGTATAGATATACTGCGGCAGGCTCATCTGTGTAAATACGAATTTCAGCGGGCAGCTCGCGCAGGTACGCCATCACTTTGGAATCGTACCATTGGAACGATGCATATCCCAACCCGCTTTTTGACCAGTCTCGTAACGTGTTGAGTTGTTTGTACGCAGAAAAAGCGAGGACCACCAGCGTAAGAAACATGACAACTTTACGATTTTTCCTGCGCAGCCAGACACCCAGATAGACGATGAGTATCAGCAGGCAGACAAATAAGGGCGACACAATGCGGAGCTTGAACTTTGTCGCGGCGTCAAACATCAGCATGGATGAAACAATGGATGCGAGATACGCAAAGAGATACAAACCTGTCGTAAAGGAAATGACTTCGCGTAATTTCTTTCCGCTACGTCCACCCGTGGATGTCTGCTGAGGCTTTGAGATATATTTCCATGCCCTGACGGCGAGCCATATCAGGACCGCGCCCAGAATGACGACAACCAATGCTTCGAGAATGTATGGCTGTTTGATGGCTGCCCTGCGCCATGACTCGACAGGGAAGAACGCTTCTGAAACCGTTCGTAGACCCACGTGTATATTCTCTGCAGTAATGGGATGCCATGCAAATGTACGGTTGGTTGCATTCTCTGCTACCAGTCGATTGCGGATCGACCATCCAAGCATCCACGGCAGTGTGCTGGCAACAAAAATATTAATGCTGATGAATCTCTTTTTCCAGCCGTCCTGCAAAATGACCAGTGCAACCACAAATGTTGCGACCAGCGCCAGCCCTGCATAGCGCGTTAGATATGCCATGCCCACAAAGGTTCCACATGCCAACAACCACAACCAATGGTGATCCCGTTCAAAGTACAGGTCGAACATCCAGAACGATAATAGCGAGAGAAAGATAAATAACGGCTCACTCATGGCAACCGCGTGCACCTGCAGCATTTCAGCGCACAACACGAACAATCCCGAAAGAATGATTCCCGCTGTCAGGGAGGGAGTCATACGCCAGGCAAGAATGCCAAGCAGACCAGCGTTCGCGCCAAACAACAGGGCATTCATCCAGCGTGCGGCATGCAGCGGGTCAATACCCAGGAAACCAAAAAATGCCAGGAGCGAGGGAAAGGCAGGTGGGAAGTGTGTGACAGGCTGGTTCGAAGCCAGCCATGCTTCGCGGTATCCATCCCCCGCCACCATACTGCGCGCCCCCGCGATATACGCAATGGAATCATCCGACAGGCCGGCGCCTTCCGGGGTCGCTTTGAGGATGAGTAATGTCCCGATAACGGCAATAAAGCCGAGGGCGATGAAGGATGCGAAACGCGGGGAGACACGAATGTTCATCTAAAGGATACGCAGTACACATCGTGGCGACATGTACTGCGTATAATTATTTTGATCAGCTGTTGTTTAAATATCCCTGATCTTCGAGATATTTCAGGACAATGTAGGCATTCTCTTCTGCAGTGGCGCCGTATCCCTTGAGAGTGATCTCGGGGTTGATGGGCGGCTCATAGGGGTCATCCACGCCGGTGAAGCCCATCGGCTTGCCTTCTTCCATCGCGTGGCGGGCCCTGGCGTACAGGCCCTTCACATCGCGTTCCTCACAGACTTCCACCGGTGTGTCCATGTAGACCTCGATGAAGTTCTCGCCCACCATCTTGCGGGCTTCGGCGCGTGTGGCGCGGTAGGGACTGATCGCTGCACAAATCACCGCCCCGCTGGCATGCACGATTTCACCGGCCACAAAACCGATACGGATGATGTTGGTATCGCGGTCTTCCTTGCTGAAGCCGAGCCCCTTCGACAAATGTGTGCGGACAACATCTCCATCGAGAATGGCGATCTCACGCCCGCGTTCTAGCAGCAGGGATGTGAGCACCTGGGATGTCGCGCTCTTGCCTGATCCGCTCAAGCCGGTGAACCAGATACAAAAGCCCTGGTTGTGGCGCGGCGGGTACATCTCGCGCAGGATCTCTGCAGTCTCCGGGCGGGTGAACCATTCCGGAAGAAGTTTGCCCTTGGCGAGATAGTCATCACGCACCTGGGTGCCGGAAATGTTGAGGACCTTTGCACCCTTCGGCACATCCTTTTCTTCCACGTAGCAATCGTCATCTGGAAGATAAACAAGCATCTCGAACGGGACCATCGTGACGCCGAGTTCAACTTCGTATTTGGTCATCACTTCCTGGGCTTCATACGGACCGTAGAACGGCTTGCCAGTGGAATCATTACCGGGTCCCGCGTGATCACGCCCGACGACGAAGTGATTCGCACCATGGTTTCGACGGATGATCGCATGCAGCAGGGCTTCCCTGGGCCCGGCCATACGCATGGCGAGCGGCAGCAGGCTGAGCATCGTGTTATTCTTTTCGTAGTAGTTATCCACCAGCGCCTTGTAGGTGCGGACGCGGGTGTAGTGATCCACGTCGCCGGGCTTGGTCATGCCCACCACAGGATGAATAATGAGCGAACCATTCACCTGGGCTGCGGCGCGCTTGGTCAATTCTTCGTGGATGCGGTGCAGAGGATTGCGCGTCTGGAACGCGACGACGTTGTCATTCCCCATTTCTTCGAGCTTGGCGCGCACTTGGGCAGGTGTATGGCGCATATTCACAAAATCATAATAGCGAGGCAGGTTGATCACCTTCAATGGACCGGAAATGCAGACCTTGTTCCAGCGCTGCATTTCAGAAACCATGGGGTGCTTCGAATCGGTTGTACCATATGCCAGTGCGGCCTCGGTTTCGGCGTCCCAGTGATAGACCTCATCGAGGGTCATGATGGCGATCACATCATTGTTGGTGTTTCGCAGTACAACATCATCGCCGACAGCCGGCAGTTCCTTCGGGTCAGCAGTCAGGGTAATAGGGATGGGGAACAGGGTTCCATCGGCAAGACGCATTTCATGCAGGACACGGTCATAATCTGCCTTGCCCATGAAAGTGGTAAGCGGTGAAAAGCCGCCTGTGGCAAGTAATTCGAGGTCACAAAGATTGCGCATGGTGATCTTGATGGATGATAGTTTCGAGGTGTGGGCGAGTAGTTCTTCGCGTTCCTGTTCATCGGCAACAAGATTGACCAGTTTTCCCCCATAGGGAGTGATGAGATTTGCTTTCGACATTATTTCTCCATTTAATACAAACTTCAGAAGCTTCTTGCTATTTTAAAGTTTTTCAGACAAGGCGCAATTATATCCTAAAATTCAGTCAATGAATTTTGGAATTGAAATCCTGATTGGTTTATTCGCTGCAGAAGGAGCGGACAACCTCACGCACTTTGCTGGCAAGCTTGGCTATTTCACCCACATTTTGGCAAATTTGTTGAGTGATATAGGGGTTAGAAGGTTTGTTCCTGATCAGTTTGTCTACGATTAAAAAGGCAAGAATCAGCGTACCAGGGAAAACAAAATTCATGATCTGCCTGGCAAGATACAACTTATCAGCCAG
Organism: Anaerolineales bacterium; assembly: GCA_031389865.1. GTDB lineage: Bacteria > Chloroflexota > Anaerolineae > Anaerolineales > Villigracilaceae > Defluviilinea. Next base: position 7,362 of record JANMSY010000497.1, read on the forward strand.
GTTACCTGATAAGGATAACGCCTGGTTGAACAAGGCACTAAAAAAACAGGATAACGATCAAAATATTCATAGTGAGCCCGATTTTGATATCTCGGGATGCCAGTGCATACCCTACAAAATAATTCTCAGGAGTTGCCTTGCTGATAATGGCAAGTGTGTTTGCGGATACCCAGCCATGATGTTTGGGCTGCGAATCGTCATAACCCGGCTCCAGGCCCACAATCCTATTCTCAAACGCAAAAGTCACAATGACGACAACCAAAAGAATGATCACAGACAAAATCTGTGAGGTCTTATCTTCCAAATTACTTTTGAACGGAGGGGAAGTAGGGATGGTGGTTTTGTTGACCATGTTGATTGCCTGGGCTTCTCCCGGATAACGGACAGAATATCCTGGCATCCTCGGGCCATGCTCCCCGTCAAATTGTGCAGCACGTTTTGACCGGGATCTTGGTTTTGAGGCTGGTGAGCGCGAAAAACACTGAATTCAGGGAGAACCAGGACGCGGCCTGCCTGGCCGCAGACTTTTATATTGTTCCTGTCAGTTTGACGACATGTCCTGTTTTTTGAGATTCGTGCGCGGCTAACGCGAGCTGCAGGGCCTTGATGCCATCTTCCAGACTGCAGACCGGTTCCTTCTCCCCGCGAACTGTTTCGATGAAATGACGCGTTTGTGCGACGAAAAGCTGGTTCCGTTCAAAGCCCTCGGGGGGCAAAAATGATTCGATAAAGGGGGCCGCTGGAGCATCCGAGTAGGCACCGAACGGGGCAGGTATTTTGTGGAGGTGAAGGATGCCATCCGCATTGTCCCAGCGGAGAGTCCCATTCGTTCCGACGATTTCCAGGCGATGAACAGGCGGGCGCTGAAAGTAATTGACGTGGACTCCGCCCACCGCCCCACTTGTGAACTTTATTCCAATTTCGGCAACATCTTCCACGTCCATTTCAAGCGGAGAGATGTGACCGTTGAACGACCACAGCATTTCCACTTCACCAAGCAGATAGCGGAGGTAATCAAGCGGATGTGTGAGAGTGACGATCACGCCGCCGCCAAGATCAGCACGGGCCGCATAACTCTGACGGTAGTCCTCCCATGGATGCCACTGCGGAAGATACTCGCCCCAATGCGCATGGACGGTTAATATTTTGCCAAGTGCATTCGATTGAATTAATTCGCGCGCCTGGTTCAGGGTGGGATGATAACGAAATTGAAAACCAACAAGAATTCTGCTCCCGCTTTTTTGTGCGATTTTCTGCAAACTATCCAGACGGTCCAGTGAATGCGAGACAGGTTTTTCAAGCAGGATATGACATCCTGCCTCGGCGGCTGGGATCGCCACATCCAGATGCATGGAGGTCGGGTTGGCAACGATCACAGCATCCGGCTTATGTTCTTTGAGCGCTTCATTCAGATCTGTTTCGACGGGAACCCCCGCGAGTTCGTCATCGGGCAATGTTGCTTTGCGCGTGCGGAGAAGAATGATATCCTTTTCGCCCAATGTAATTAAGTTGCGGAAGTGTCGACGACCAATGGAGCCAAGACCTGCGATGAGAATTTTCATAATAACCTTCTTTACCACAAAGAACACAAAGGATCACGAATGTTTAGAACCAGCGTTTTTCTTCTTTGTGACCTTTGCAGTGGGAATTACCACTTCGAATCCTTTTCATATCCCCACTTGACGAGCATTTC
>JANMSY010000515.1:0-6175 GCA_031389865.1 Anaerolineales bacterium
GCGTCGATCAACCAGGCAGAATATGACGCCCTGGAACGTGAAGCACAACGGCAACGTGAACTCGAAACGGCCCAAAAGCTGGCGGAGACGGAAAAATCCCGCGCCCAGGAGCAGGCCTCTTCTGTGAAACGATTACGTCAACGCGGAGTGTTTCTCGCCAGTGCGCTCGTTCTTGCAATGGTTGCTGCTCTCTTTGCAGGTATATTTGCCAATCGTAATAGTACACTTGCTACTTCAAACGCAGAGATAGCTGCCACTGCACAAGTGAATGAAGCCCTCGCCGTGCAGCAGCGCCATACGGCGCAACAACAGGCTTTGATTGCATCTGTCCGCGAGGTATCCAGCGCGGCGAATCTAAATTTGGAGACCGACCCTGAACGCAGCATTTTGCTGGCATTGCAAGCTGTGAACAAAACGTATGAAATAGACCGCACCGTTCTGCCAGAAGCAGAAGATGCGCTGCATCGTGCAATCCAGTCCTCGCGGGTGGAGATGACCCTGCGAGATGATACAGCTGCCTTCTGGAATGCAGTGTTCAGCCCGGATGGCAAACAGATCGCGACAAGCAACGCAAGCGGGATGGTGAAGATATGGGATGCGGCGACGGGTAAAGAAATGCTTGCCATCCAGGCCTCCACGAAAGGTGAAGGCGGAGTTGGCGGCATCGCCTTTAGCCCCAATGGGAAACTACTCGCAACTGCCAATGATGACAAAACCGCTCGGATCTGGGATGCAACAACAGGCAAGGAGCTGCTGACTTTCAAGGGTCACACGGATTACGTCCAGGCTGTGTCCTTCAGTCCGGATGGTATGCGTTTGGCTAGCATGAGTTTTCATGGACAGGTGATCATTTGGGAGGCTGCTACAGGGGCAGAATTAGTCACCCTGCAGGAGCCTGGCCTTTTATTGCCCCAAGCCCTGGCTTTCAGCCCTGACGGTACACGGCTAGCTACTGGCGTAACTAGCGAAGGTTCCTTAAACGGATGGGCCACCATTTGGGACACTGTCACGGGTGAGAAGCTTATTAGCGTTCCAATGCAGAGCCTCGTCGTGCGGAGTGTGTCCTTTAGTCCTGATGGGACAAGCCTCGTTACGACCGGCGATGATCGCAGAGCTAAAATATGGAACGTGAGCGATGGTAGATTATTGCAGACACTTCTTGGTCATACCGATAATGTCGAGGATGCGACGTTCAGCCCGGATGGCAGCCGTCTTGCCACGGCTAGCTGGGACAGACAGGTAAAAATCTGGGACGTTACCACAGGTCAGGAGTTGTTTGCTCTGGCGGGACATGGCAGCCTCGTTACCAGTGTAGCCTTCAGCCCGGATGGTACCAGCGTTATTTCGTCCAGTGATGATAAGACCGTCAGAGTCTGGAATGTTTCTCCCAGCCGCGAACTCCTGACATTAGTGAATGGGCCTGCGATAAAAGAACAAGAAGGGGCTAAACTGGCTTACAGCCCGGATGGCACTCGCCTGGCAGTTGCCTACTCGAGCCCAACAGGCAAGGTATGGGATATGACGACTGGCAGGCTGTTATTCAGCTTAACAGGACACACCGATGCTGTGAATTTCATTACATATAATGCTGATGGAACGCAAATTGCAACGACCTCCAGGGATGGGACTGCAAAGGTATGGGATGCTGTTTCCGGCAGGGAGGTATTGACACTATCTGGCCATGATGGTTGGGTCATGGGCGTAGCCTTTAGCCCGGATGGTTCCCGCCTGGCGACAGCCGGTTTTGATTCGACCGCGAAGATTTGGGATGCTGAGGCTGGTAAAGTACTCCGTACTCTGACTGGACACAAGGAGTCACTACTCAGTGTAGCCTTTAACTTGGATGGTTCCCGGATCGCTACATCTGGTTTTGATGGTACAGCGATTGTGTGGGATGCAGTTACGGGCAAACCGTTGTTCACCTTGGCGGGTCATACGTTTGCGATCCGGCGAGTCATCTTCAGTCCAGATGCTACCCGTCTCGCAACTTCCAGTTTTGATGGGAGCGCCAAATTATGGGATGCATCTTCCGGTACGGAGTTGCTTAACTTATCCGGCCATACTGCCAGCTTGTTTGATATCACCTTCAGTCCGGATGGCAAATTCATAGCTACCGCTAGTGGAGATAGAACTGCCAAAGTCTGGGTTGCCCAGACGGGTGCGCAGTTATTCACCCTGTATGCACCAGATGGAGTCACAAGTGTAGCCTTCAGCCCAAATGGCTCACAGTTGGCGATTGCCGGCCGTGATGGCACCAACCGCATTTATCTTGTAAGGATTGAAGATCTGGTAGCACTTGCCAAACAGCGGGTCACGCGCGCTCTGACGGCCGAGGAATGCCAGCAGTATTTGCATATGGATGCCTGCCCCAGCGAACCTTGATCTTCCAGATATGTTCGATTGTGTACATCCCTGCCCATCTGCTCCTGCTGTCGTTACCAAATATCAAAAGCGAATGGTGATGGCGCGCACGACCGCAGACCTGGAAGAGTGTGATGAGGTCCAATCTGCCCATTTGACGGTGGCGCGGTCCAACCTTAAGTTCCTGTCCTTAGACAGGATGAGGAACCGATAACTTTCAATTTTGTTATACTCAAATTCATGGGAAACAAACTCACTCCGAAAGTAATTCTGGAAGGCACGCGTCTGACGTTCAAAACGGAAATCGCATTTGAATTGAATGAGCATCCACGCATCGTAGGACCGCGCAAATATCGCTATCATTCCCCGCTGATCTCCGCGGAGTGGTGTACATTCACCAACCATCCCTGGGGACGCGGGCCCATCAACTTCGAGCCGCACGAAGAAGCGCTTGCGATGGAAACGTATGCCACGTGGGCACGCATGTTCGAGCTGCAAAAATATTATTCATGGATCGTGGACCGCTTCCATATTTCGACAATGGCCTATCAAAAACAAACATACGGCAAGGAGTATGACTTCCGCTGGCTGGAAGAACGATTGCTGCCGCTGAATTTCAGGATCATCTTTTGCACGCGTTCGCCGGAAAGTTTTGAAGCGGCACGCGAGGAACGATTGAAAGTTTCCGGGAATCCATCACAATATGATGACCTTCGGCCGTTCATCGAACAGCAGGAAATGATGAGGGAGCTGATCGCCCAGTCCATCCTGCCGAGTTTGACGTTGGACATCTCAGACAACAACATCCCCGCCGCAGTCGAACGCGTTGCCGACTGGCTGGAGACATCCGGCGGACTCTACATGCCGGACTACCGCTTCTCCAATTAATACTACAAGTCATCTCAAAAATGGCATGTCACTCTGAGGGAGCGTTCGTCGCGACCGACACTTGCACCTGGCGCAAGTGCAGGTGAGAGTCTCGTACTTTCAGCATTAGAGATCCTCGCGGAGTTTATCCTGAGCCGTGTCGAAGGGCTCAGGATGACATTTGTGAGACAAGTTCTATACTTTATGAAATTATTCGCAAGCTAAAATTCAAACTTCAAGTGTGCCACGTCTGCGGTACTCCGTAAAAGGTTTATAATCACTACCAGAAAGTGAGGTAGCAATGGATGAAAAGACGACCCATCATAGATCTTTTGAAGACCGAATTCCGGAGGATGTCCGTCAACATGCCCGCGCGGCACGTGAAGAGCTGCGCGAAAGCGTAAAAGCGTTCCTGCCGCCCGGATTCATTGAGCACCGCCGCAAGGCAGGCAAGGAAATGCTGCTCGCCTGGCGCAGCCTGATCGATGCGACACTCGAGCGAATGGAAAAAAAGGAAGAAACAATCTAAGAAAGCCACCCTGCATTGAGCAGGGCAGCCTGATAAAGCTTCCAGCGCCGTCCCCGGCGCTGGTTTTATAAATGATCGCCGCCGCGGACGGCGGCGTGAGCCATGAAGGTCTGTTCTTCAGATCAACGCCAGGGGGAATGGCCACGCGAAAAGAATATCATCCACAGCAGGCTGACACCTGAGAGTCCCCAAAACACATAGGCCGGAGTTACATCTCCGCCGCGGTAGAGCCACACCCCTCCAAATAAAAATGCCGCAAATATAACGCTTCCTGCCAAACGGTTCACCGCACCTTCCAGGTGATAAATCTGACGGTTAACCTGAGGAGTATTTACAGTCAATTCGCCGCGCTCCATTCGCGTTAGGACACGCCCCGTCTGAGCAGGGAGAGCAATCAGTTCCTTGACCAGTCCCCCGAGCTCATCCAGCCAGACGTCCCAACTGGAGGTACCTTCCTCCGTCACCAGTTTGCGTGCATAGGGGGAAATTTGTCCCCACAGGTTAAAGTTTGGATCCAGACCAGTGCACATCCCCGATAGGATCGCAACGGTGCGTCCAAGCAGCAAAAGATCATGTGGCAATTGGAAAGGCATTTCATACATCAACTCGCGAAACTGCATCGCGAATTGTGCCATCTCGCGGTGGTCCACGTTGCGCAGCTCGCTCATGGACATTCCCCAGAAGCGGTCAAACAGTTGCGATTCAGCCTGCTCGAGTAATTTCAGGTCCGCGCCGGGCAGCAGGACATCCAGGGTCTGAAAAGACTGCACCACTTTCGTAGCATTGCGCGTGCCCACGCCGATCAGCAGTTCATGCAGGCCCTCGCTCAGGTTTTCAGGGACAGTTCCCACCATGCCAAAGTCCACAAAGGTCAGCCGCCAGCTTACTTTTTTTTCCTCCATAGCCGGGATTGGCGTTACGAACAAATTGCCGGGGTGCGGATCGGCATGGAAAAACCCATCTTCAAAAATTTGTTTTAGGTAGGTATCGAGCAGGACTTTTGCAACCTCGGCGCGATCAATACCAGCCGCGCTGATCGCGTCATAATCGGTGATCTTGATGGCAAAGACATTTTCGAGTGTGAGCACGCGCTTTGTCGTGCGGTTCGTGATCACACGCGGAACGTGGATGCGCTTGCGTTCTGAAAAGTTTTTGCTGAACGTTTCGGCGTTCCCCGCCTCGGCCAGATAATCGATTTCCTGGTAAACAGTGGTTTCCAGTTCCCTGACCAGCGCAGGAACATTCACACGCCTGCGAATAGGCCCATAATGCATCAACCATCCAGCCACACGGTGAAGGGCGGAAAAGTCCACGGCCACCAGCTGTTGGATGAACGGCCGCTGGATCTTGACGACAACATCCTGAAATCCCTCGGCCTCAGCCATGGAAGCGTGCAATCGGGCGCGATGGACCTGTCCCAGCGACGCGGCAGCCAGCGGCTCCGGTTCGAAGTAGTCGAATAATTCATCGAGACGGGCACCCAGCTCCGTCTCTGCCAATTGTCGGACGGCGTCGAATTCCTCCGCGGGAACTTCATCCTGCAAGCCAGAAAGCTCTTCCGTGATTTCCACGGGCAGAACGTCCAGCCGCGAGGAAAGGAATTGCCCGACCTTGATCATTACGCCGCCCATGCGGATCGCCATGGAACGAAACCGTGCGGCAAGCTGTTTGTAACGGTGGGACCGCGTCCGGCGTGTCAACGCACGAAAACCCAGGCGCGGAAGAACGAGTTCCCAATAAATAAAGCTTGCAACGGCGCGGGCAAAGAAAGCCATGATGTAACGATAACGTGCTTTTAAACGTGATTCCTGCATATAGGTTCCTTGACGTACAGTCTGTTTGGATTGTAACACTGGGAAAACGTTGTCCCTGTGTAAAATTTCGCGGGCTCGATTTGTCAATAGGAGAGATATTTCGGAGGCAGATGAACCATGTCGTTTGATAAGATCGTGGAAGCCATGATCAGGGATGCCCAGGAGCGTGGTGAGTTTGACAATCTATCAGGAAAGGGCAGGCCAATTGATCTGACGTCGTATTTTGAAATGCCCGAGGATGTCCGCCTGGCGCAATCGATATTGAAGAATGCCGGGATGACATCGCCTGAAGTCCAGTTGTTAAAGGAAATCGTGGAGTTGAGACAGGTGCTTGCGGCGGTTATGGACCAGAAGAAAAAGGATGAAATCCAAAAGCGCCTTCAGGAAAAACAGATCGAACTCAATTTGATGATCGAACGTCAAAAACGTCTGAGAAGAGAAAAGTAGGTTTGGCGGAAACAGTCTTCGGCTTGGACTGAGGCGCCTCGTCCGCGCTCAGCTCGACCGGGTGTGGTTCATTTTTTCGGAAAAGGGGTAAGATGAGCAGAAAGGCAGGCAGAAGGAGGCAGGATGAAACGAGACGAGCTGCAAGGGAAATGGAACG
>JANMSY010000553.1:0-1946 GCA_031389865.1 Anaerolineales bacterium
GGAAGAACACAAGAGGCGAGTTGGGCAGGCGTGAATCAGCCTGGGCAAGATCACTGAGCGCGCCTGAAATATCGTTCTGTTTTATTCGGGCAACGGCACGTTCCAGATAGGCTTCTCCAAAATTTGGGTCGAGGCGGATGGCTTCATCCAAAAAGGATCTGACGTCTGTGTTGGAGTCAACCCCCAGCCTGCCGCGCGCCAACCCCACGTAGGCGGGACCAAAGTTTGGGTTCACGCCCAGCGCACTTTGATAGGCGTTAATCGCATTGGCGTAATCGCCTTTGAAACGATACGCTTCGCCGATGTAATAGTACGTATCTGCTGCCTCAGGTTCAACCCGGATAATATCCTGCATACCACGGATTACCTCGTCCCAGTTGCCTCTTTCAAAGGAATTCCTTACGGCGCGGTACATGTCCGCAGATTGAGGCGGGCGTGGAGTCACAACATACAGCGGAGTCGCCGTATATTCCGCGGACAAAAGCTCAGAAAGCGGTGCAGAGGTGTTAATCCTGCCGGGCTGACCCGTCGCATTTACAGAAGTTGGAGTTAACGTATAAGTTGGGGAAGGACCCGGTGTAATAGTCGGTATTGTTATCCCACGATTGACACCCGGGATGACGAAACCAAACACCACCGCAGAGACAAGTAGAGCGCCTATCGCAATAAAACCACCCATCCGAACCACAGGGCTGGCTTTGACCGCTTCCCATCCCTTGAGTTTTGGCTTTTCGTGTGCAAGTAAAAGATTATCCTCCCAGGCACGCGGACGATTGACGGGAAATGGCTGAATGGTATCATCTGCAGGCAACGCACCGTGCAGGATCAAGCCTCGTTTGGCGGTGACATTTTGAGGGTCCAGCTTGAGCGCAGTTTGCAGACAGTAAATCCGCTCCTTGGTGGTGTCCACCGTGGCGCTCATCCAGACCCAATAGGTTGCGTTATTCTGATCGGTTTTCAGCAGACCTGTGAACAATTCGCGCGCACGGGATTTTTTCCCCTCACGCAGGGCTTCCACCGCTTCCTGGAAAACTACGTCGTCTTCAGCCATGCGCTGATTTTACCCTACTCGTCCCTGAACAGCAGACGGGTCAAGTTTGCATATTCGGAGATTCGTGAAAATCCTCCACCTGGTAGGTAAGTACATCAAGATGTTTCTTTCGCCACAGGTCGGGGCTTGCTCCCATTTTATGGCAAAGGTTGTTAAGAAACTCGGCCGGGTCGGGGATTTTCTCCCATACCTGTGGAAGGAATGTGGTGCGCTGCGACCCATCGCGAACAATGACTCCGTCGACGTGCGGGCGCAGTTTGGATAGCAGGTCATTCGCGTCTTTATATTCAAGTGGAATGGGACGCGTCAGGCGCGAGACCTCGAGCTGGACTCCGTTCAATTCGCGTTCACTCAGCGGGGGAAAGCGCGGATCCTCGAGAGCGGCAGCTACAGCATGTTCGCGTACATCCTCGGCAAGCGGTTGATAGGGCTCCAGCGCGCCAATGCAGCCACGCAATTTTCCATGCAGGGTCAATGTGACAAAGGACGCGCCGTTCTCGCGCAACCGCGGCGTCAGGAACGAGACATCCAAAGGTGGCAGGTCACCACCCTTTACCCGGCGTTCCAACGCCTCGCGCGCCAGGTGGAGCAACATGTTTTGTTCTTCAAGAGTAAGTTTGTCTTCCATAATTCTGCCCTGTTTCACCACGCGTGCCGGGTCAGGTTCCAGCGGCTTAGAGTGGGGGTGGAATTAACTTCCAATAGACACGGTTATGATACACCAGTGGCTCGCCCTCACCTTCGCCACGTGCTGCAATCACCTCGGCTACAAAAAATGTATTCTCGCCGATCGGCATGCTCTGTATTACGCGGCAGTTGAAATATGCCATGCCGCCTTTGATCAGGGGCGCGCCGATCGAAAGAGTCTCCGTTTGCAAACCGTCAAACCGATCCC
>JANMSY010000023.1:0-6003 GCA_031389865.1 Anaerolineales bacterium
GCTCGCTGAAGTTGCAGCGCTTTTCATCAGACCTGGCTTCACCGCCTTCGGGGGACCTGCCGCACACATCGCCATCATGCACAATGAAGTAATCATCCACCGGAAGTGGCTGACAGACGAACAATTTCTAGACCTGCCTGGCGCGACCCATCTACTCCCCGGACCCAATTCAACTGAGATGGCAATCCACATCGGCTATCTGCGCGCCGGTTGGCCGGGTTTGATCGTGGGCGGGTGGAGCGATTGCTGGTTTTGTCTTTTTATGGATCTTCTGAAGTCAAGGAGAATGTTTATATGAACAACTCTATCCTTACACAACAGCACGGCAATATCCTGGAAATTGTGCTCAATAGACCTGAAGCCTACAATGCCCTGAACATGGACATGATGAAAATGCTTGGAGAAACGCTTGGCACCGCTGCAGCAGACTCCGCCATCAAGGGCGTATTAATCAGCGGCAAAGGTAAGGCATTTTGTTCAGGTGGTGATCTAAAATGGATCAGCCAGCAGACCGAGGATGCCGGTTCTGTGTTGTATAGGCTGGCACCCCAATTTCATTCATCGATCACCGAAATTCGTCGAATGGGTAAACCTGTCGTTGCCGCCATCAACGGCATGGCAGCTGGCGGAGGCTTTTCGCTTGCCCTTGCATGCGACTTTCGTGTGATGGGACAATCCGCGATTCTTCGACAAGCGTACACCTCGAGCGGCCTTAGCATCGACGGTGGCGGATCATTCGCGTTGCCGCGTCTGGTTGGCCTGGCGCGCGCCATGGAGATCATGGCGTTTGATAATCCAATTACCTCCGCTCAGGCTCTGGAATGGGGACTTGTCACAAAAGTTGTCCCTGATACTGATGTGCTGCCCGAAGCTCTCGCCATGCTCAACAGCCTTTCAAAAACAGCGCTGTACTCTTTTGCATGGTCAAAAAAACTAGTAGCCGATTCCTTCAACCATACCCTCGAAACTCAACTGGAACTCGAGAGACAGGGCATCAGCGACTGTGCTGCTCATCCGAATGGACAGGAGGGCATCCGCGCTTTTATTGAAAAACGCAAACCGTCGTTTTAGACATGCAAATAAGTTATTATTGACCCTTAGGTTTAGATTCAATGCTGGAAAATTGCGACCAGACTCTTGGGTCTGGAGGATTGTCTGTGTCAAAAATAGTAGTTGTCGACGATGATGTAACGATCACAGAACTGATGAAATTGCTTATGACCATGGAAGGGCATCAACCCACCACTGTCAATGACAGCACTAAAGCCATGCAAGAGGCGCAACACCTGGCGTGCCAAATCATCAGGATCATTCGGGGAAAATAGCAGAGCATCCACATCCTCGCGGACAAGTTCACGCACAATGGGCATATTCGACGCGATCATGGGGCGGGAGGAAGCCATGTGAGCGAGGAAAATCAGACGCGCTACCCCCTTCGGGATCACGGTCACCCACTTTCGGCTGAGTCCGAGCGAAGCAAGATAGTCCAATGTCCAAGCTGTGGCGGCACGCTCGAGCTTGGCATGGATAAATGCGAATACTGCGGACAGGTATTGCTATCCTAGACTCCAATTGAACTGCATGAAAACGCGTTCCACAGTAGGGGCGCGTTTTTCATTTTCCCTCGTTGACAGGAGATAGAGCATGCTGACAGACATCTGAGAATCCCCTACAAAATGTCACAAATCCCTGACATACAACTGTTTCCCTTTCAAGTAAATTAAGCATACAGCTTGAGCAACTTGAAATCCAAACAGACTTACCCCCCAGGAGAGATAACATGGATACGAAATTTTCTGTACCGCACACACATTCTTCAGCAGTGAATATGATCAAAGTTTCTGCAACTTCACGCACTTCGGCAGTCGCCGGTGCCATCGCAGGTGTAGTCCGCGAGCACAAACACGCGGAGGTACAGGCCATTGGAGCCGGAGCAGTTAATCAGGCTGTAAAAGCACTCGTGCTGGCTACTGGCTACCTGAAACTGGATGGCATTGAAGTAGCCTGCATCCCCGAATTTGCAGATGTGACAATTGAAGATAAAGTGCGGACCGCGATCAAACTGGTCATTGATCCCCAGTAAGAGAGTGGTTCCACTTTTATAAAACAACCGTCAGGGCCTAAATCGGCGCCTTGGCGGTTGTTTTTGAACCAGCTGGAAAATCCCTATTCAATCCTCTATTCAATCTCAATATAAAGCCGTTTGTTGATCGCGCCCTTGCTTTTGTAATCCACAACACGGATGTGGCCGATCTCAGTGGTGTTTTGCACGTGCGTACCGCCGTCTGCCTGCAGGTCGAGGCCCACGATCTCGACCGTCCGTATCTGCGTAATCCCTTCAGGCAAAAGGTTGATCTTGGTGCGGATCAGGTCCTGGATCTGGAACGCTTCGTCGCGCGGCAAAATCCTGACCCTGATCTCACGCGCCTGCGCCACTTCCTTATTGACCGCAGCTTCGATCTCGCGCACCAACTCCCCACGCATCGTTTCGAATTCAAAATCCATACGTCCCTTGAGCGGCTCCATATCCCCGCCCGTCACTTGCGCGCCATAATCGCGGAAGACCGTCCCACACAGCACGTGGAGCGCGGTATGGGTGCGCATCAGCTTGTATCGCCGCGCCCAGTCCAGGGTCCCATGAGAAGCGGAACTGACTGGCGGTAAGGACTCATTGACCGCGACGAAGTGCAGAACATCCTCTCCATTCTTTTTCACCTTAATCACAGGATAAAGAACACCGGCAATCAGCAATGATCCAAAGTCACAGGGCTGACCACCGCCGCCCGTATAAAACGCGGTACGATCCAAAACCACTGCGTGCTCCTCCGGCAAAACAGCGATCACGCTCGCATCGAATTCCTGTATATAAGCATTCGTTTGATAAAGCAGTTCCGTCATGGCGTCTCCATCAACAAAGTATGCAACATTATAAATCAGGCACAATAAATAGTTATGGGTTGCAGACAATGCAAGCCTCCTGATAAACCTGGAATATCACGGTGGCGGCCTGGTATCTGGTTTCTTTATTCGTTAATCAGATTTGTAGGGTCGCCTTACACAGATTAGGGTTTGATTAGAAGTCCACAAGCTGCTTGACTTTGTCCTCTGATTTTTGTATAGTATCTGAGTACTATGAATCCGCATGTAAGGAGATGGCACCGTCGCCTCTTTGGGCGTCTGTGCCATTTGTTTGTCACCACATCCCACCTTAAGGAGCATTAATGATCCAAGTCAGTGGTCTTACCAAGGACTATGGCGCACGCCGTGCCATTGACAACCTCAACTTTGATGCCGAACAGGGAGAAATCGTCGGCTTCCTGGGACCGAATGGCGCTGGCAAAACCACTACGATGAGAATCCTGACCGGCTACATGCCTCCCACCGACGGCACTGCCATCGTGGCAGGATATGACATTGTGGAGGAGTCTCTCGAAGTTCGTAAACGTGTTGGTTATCTGCCTGAAACAGTTCCGCTGTATGACGACATGACCGCGCTTGAGTATCTCAAGTTCATGGCTGATCTTCGCAGGATCCCAGACTCGGAACAGCGCGCGTATGAAACGCTGGAAAAGATCAACCTGCAGGAACGTGCCAACAGTTATATCAGCACGTTCTCCAAAGGCATGCGGCAACGTGTTGGCCTGGCCCAGGCATTGATCCATCGTCCTGAAGTGCTCATTCTGGATGAACCGACCATTGGCCTTGACCCGGCCCAGGTTGTGGAGATGCGCAACGTGATCCGTGAGATCGGGAAAGACCGCACCGTCCTGCTTTCGACGCACATCCTTACCGAAGCACAACAGATCTGCGACCGTGTATTGATCATTAACAAGGGCAAAATCGTCGCGGAAGATACCCCTGAAAATCTGCAATCACGACTCGTCGGTTCACAGCGCGTCGTCCTGCGCGTGCGCGGTGAAGCAGATGAGCTTCCGGCAAAGATTGGCAAGGTCAAAGGTGTTCGAGATGTGGAAGCCAAATCAGATGGCTCGGTTGAATTTGAGTTTTCCGCCGGGCATGATGTCCGCCCACAAGTGGCGAAAGCGGTTATTCAGGCCGGCTTCGACCTGCTTGAGATGCGTCCCATCGGATTGAGCCTCGAGGAGATTTTCCTGGAACTCACCCGCGACAATACACACAGTAAAAAATCTTCGTGAGGGTAGCATGCGAAACATTTGGACAATTGCAAAACGAGAATACGATCACTACTTTATCAGTCCCATCGCGTACGTTGTGGCATTCATGATCCTGCTTACCACTGGTATCATCTTCGCCGTTAACCTGTATTATTACATTCAAAACGCCTTTCAATCTTTTGGCTCGACTCCTGATCTATCACCCGTTACGGGTTCTTTTGGATTCCTGCTTGTATTATCCCTCCCAGCACTCACAATGAGACTGCTGGCAGACGAAGCCAGAATGGGGACTCTGGAACTACTGCTGACGGCTCCCATCCGGGACTTTGAGCTGGTGGCCGGCAAATGGCTGGGTGGCCTGCTCTTCATCCTGTCCGTTTTAGCCGTGACCCTAATCTACCCCATTATTCTGAATGGCATCGTAATTGGAAGCTTGACAATTTTGCCCCCACTGGTCTCGCCCGGCATTGACCGACAGTTAATGCTGTCGTCTTATCTCGGTGTGATTTTGGTTGCGGCGGCGTTCCTCGCTCTGGGTGTCGGGATCTCCGCCATGTTCACCAACCAGGTCGCGGCATTCTTTGTCACACTCAGCACCTTTGTATTCCTTTGGTGGCTGATCGGCTTCCCTGCCAGTGTCCTCCAGGGAGATGCCGGGATGGCATTTCAATACCTGGATATGAAGACTCATTTCTACAACTCACTGAATGTGGGAACCATAAAGTTAAGTGACCTTGTTTACTTCTTTAGTTTGATCGCGCTTGGACTGTTCACTGGCACCACAGCTGTCGAGATTCGGAGATGGCGCTGATGAACAACAAGAAGCAGTCCAGGAACTACTCCTTTATCGCGCTGATCATTTCCCTGATCGCCGTCGTCGCGACGATCCTGCTCGGCATCACGCGTGGACTTGTGTCCATGCAGGTGTTCACTGTTGCAAAAGTGGAAAACCTCAATCAGGCGATATACATAAGCATTGGGGTGATTATCCTTAGCCTGGCAATATATGCAATCCTGGAACCCGATCGCGTGCGTCGTTTTTTTACGGGACGCCAGGCGCGTTATGGAAGCAATGCGTTGATCATGTCGGTCGCCTTTTTGCTGATTTTTGGATTGATCAATTTTTCGATTGTGGATCCGGACTTAAATCTCGATAAAACCTGGGATTTGACGGAGAACAAGTCCAATACTCTGGCACCTGAAACTCTGTCTGCCCTGCAAACAATTCCGCAGCCAGTACAGGCAACCGCGTTCTTCTCACAAAACAGCAATACGGAAGGCGCCACAGAATTATTAAACAAGGTCCGAGATAACAGTAATGGCAAGTTTGATTACACGTTTATCAACCCCGATCTGGACCCACAGGCCGCGATGAATGCGGGTGTCACGGGTGACGGAAAAATCCTTTTGCAAATGGGTGAACAGAAGGCGATCGTTGCATTTGCCAGCGAGGATGAGATTCTCAAGGGGCTGTTACGTCTTTTAAATCCGGATAGCAGTGCGATTTATTTTTTGACCGGCCATGGCGAACGCGACATACAGCAGAGTGGCGAAACATCCATGGCGCGAGCCAGGGAAATCCTGGAGAGCAAGAATTATGTGGTCAGCACGCTCAATCTTCTGATTGACAATGAAATCCCTGAAGATGCCAGCGTCATCGTGATCGCCGGTCCCATGAAACCCGTGTCGGCCAATGAAGTGGAACTTGTGAGGGAATTTCTCAAGAACGGCGGTTCCCTGATCGTGATGGAAGACCCGAGCGTCCTTACCGAATTTGGAGAAGACAGCGATCCGCTGGCAGAAATGCTCGCACAGGATTGGGGAATCACGTTTGACAATGATATTGTGATTGACCTGAACAGCCCGC
>JANMSY010000592.1:0-9848 GCA_031389865.1 Anaerolineales bacterium
TTGGCTTAAACATTATTCACATTGGATAATCAGGAGTGAGAATGAATGACAAGCAGCAAATTATTTCCATGCTTAAGGATGAATTCGATCGCTGGGAAAAATTACTGGGTCGCCTCACAGAAGAACAAATCGCGGCTTCCAGGCCGATCCCCGAAATGTCCATTAAAGATATCATGGCCCATCTGACCGCCTGGCAGAAGATCTCTGTCGCGCGTCTGGAAGCCGCGCGTCAGGATACGGAACCTGAATACCCCAAATTGCCCGACGGTTTGGACCCGGATGCCGAAGACGTGGATCAAATCAATGCCTGGTTCTTTAACAGCTACCGCGAAATGCCCTGGTCAGACATTCATCAAGAATGGAGGGAAAGGTATCTCCGCATTCTGGAACTGGCAAACGCCATCCCTGAAAAAGACATCCTGGATTCCTCACGGTATGCCTGGCTGAACGGCTCGGCGCTCTTGGCAGTGCTGCTGGGTTCTTATGAGCACCATCAGGAGCATTTTGAACCCTTGCTTGCCTGGTTACGTCAGGAAGGAAATCTGTAAATCAGTAAACATGAAATTGGATGCCGGACAGCACTCAAACGAATACGCTGAAGCATTGCTGCCTCAGCGTATTCGTTTTTCTTCCCTGTTACATGCCATTACATTCTATTGTGCCTCGATCACTAACTTGAGCGCTGTTCCTGTAGCCTGACGAAGTCATCTGCAATACTCTCCTGGGCTCATGAGTGTTTGCTTTTTCTATTCATGTTTTTCTAACCAAGACACTATAAAATCAGTGTAGACCAACTTTAGTTGCAGGAGGCCCGATGAAGACTTTTACGAAACCGTCAGACGCCGAACTTCGAAAGAGCTTGTCCCCGCTTCAGTACGAAGTGACCCAGCGTGAGGGTACGGAGCGCGCGTTTACAAATGAATATTGGAATAACAAACATCCAGGCATCTATGTGGATGTCGTTTCAGGTGAGCCGCTGTTCAGCTCGCTGGATAAATATGATTCAGGCACGGGCTGGCCGAGTTTCAGCCAGCCACTTGAGCCGGAGAACATTGCCACTCACACCGACAACAAACTTTTTATGAGCCGCACGGAAGTCCGCTCAAAGCAGGCCGAATCCCATCTGGGGCATCTCTTCGACGATGGGCCCGCGCCAACCGGCCTGCGCTACTGCCTGAACTCGGCAGCCCTGCGATTTATCCCGGTTGATAAACTGGAGGAGGAAGGGTACGCCGAGTATCTGTCCCTGTTCAAAGACCGGGATTGACCAACACCTCCATCAAAAAGGTCATTGTGAGCCGCTCTGGTTGCGCCTCGCAATGACATTTGGTTTTGGCAGGCTGTTTTCGTTTATCTCAGGTACAACTCATTCATCTCGCGCAACCGACCTGCGAGAGATTCACTCAAGTCTCCATCTCCCATTCGCCATTCCCAGTTTCCGCCAAGCGTACTGGGGAAGTTCATACGCGCTTCGCCGCCGAGATCCAGCACGTCCTGCATGGGTGCAACAGCATACACTGCCACCGAAGACCACACACTGCGGATCATATCCCATGCAATGTCACTGCCATTGGTTCCCAGATAGCGACGGGCAAAATCACGTTCATGCTCGGGCGCCGTTTCGTGCCAGCCGCGCACCGTATCATTATCATGCGTCCCAGTATAGGCAACACAGTTTGACGTGTAGTGATGAGGCAGGAAGGGATTATCCGACCCGGAGAAACCGAACTGTAATATCTTCATGCCCGGCAAATGGAAGCTTTCGCGCAGATCCACAACATCCGGCGTAATAACTCCCAGGTCTTCGGCGATGATCGGCAGTGTTTCTCCCTCCTCGCCGCTCAAGGCCGGGTAGATTGCCTGGAAAAAATCCTTTCCCGGACCCGTGACCCAGCGCCCGCGTTCGGCAGTGGGGCTGCCAAACGGAATTTCATAATAGCCTGCGAAGCCGCGGAAGTGGTCCAGGCGCACGATGTCCACCTGATGCAAAACAGAACGGAAACGTTCGATCCACCACTGGTAGCCGGTCTTGCTGTGCGCACTCCACTTGTAAAGCGGATTTCCCCATAGCTGCCCCGTCGCTGAGAAGTAATCAGGCGGCACGCCCGCCACGACAGTCGGCAAACTCTGCTCATCGAGGAAGAACAAGTTGGGATTCGCCCATGCATCCGCGCTGTCATAGGCAATGAAGATGGGAATATCGCCAATGATGGTAATGCCGCGTTCGTGTGCATACAATGTCAACTTATTCCACTGTCTGAAAAACAAAAACTGGTAGAACGAATGACGCAGGGCGTTTTCGGCGTGCTCGATGCGAGCCTTGTCCATGGCAGATTTTTTGCGCTTGCGGATGGGCTCATCCCATGCGCTCCACGCGCCACCACCGTTCGCTTCCTTGATGGCCATGAACAGGGCATAATCGTCGAGCCAGGACGCGTTGTCAGCTGTGAAACGTTCGAACTCCCTGCGAAAACCTTCCGGCGCAGAAGGTAAACGGGAAAAAGCCTTTTGTAACAGACTCAGCTTCCACGGGATGAGCAATCCAAAATCCACATTTGAAGCGTTGAACACCGGCATGTCTGAAAAATCTTCCTGAGTCAATAGTCCGTCTTCAATCAAAGCGTCAAAACTGATAAGGTAGGGATTTCCTGCGAATGCCGAAAAACATTGATAGGGCGAATCTCCGTAACCCGTGGGACCGAGCGGAAGGACCTGCCAAAGCTTACACCCTGTAGAAACGAGCCAGTCTACAAAGCGGAATGCCTGCGGACTCAGATCACCGATGCCATAGCGGCCCGGCAAGCTGGATGGATGAAGCAGTACACCCCCTGCGCGGCTAAATTTCATTTGGCAGTCTCCTCGTCTGGATAAATTGTCCGGCGCGAACGTAATTCTCATCGAAATCTGACGGGGCAACATCAGTGCCGATCTCTGCAGTGGGTTCGACCACGCATCCTTCCGGAACGGTGCTGTTTTTGCCGACGAGCGCGATGTTGATCTGCGGATCTGCCACACCCCCGCCAATATGACAATTGGCCCCAGCCCGAACATGCCGGTCCAGGATGGCGCGTTCAATGACGGCACCGCTTTCAACAATGCAGTCCGTCAGCAGGATGGACTCGCGCACTACAGCGCCCGGTCTGACGACCACTCCCGGTGAAAGGACACTGCTTTCCACACGTGCGCCCGCGCCTATATAGCAACCATCGCAGATCATACTGGCATAGACGCGTGCATCTGCTGGCAAACGAGCGGGGGCCCGTTCCTCAGTGCGCGTGTGAATGATCCAATCGCGGCTGTACAGTTTCAGCAATGGCGTGGGAGAAAGCATGTCCATGTGCGCCTGCCAGTACGATTGAACGGTTCCCACATCCATCCAGTAACCTGTATAGGGAAATGCAAAGACCCGTGCCTTGGCTCTGATGAGCCCAGGGATGATGTCCTTGCCGAAATCGTGCGCAGAATTTGGATTGAGATGGTCTTCCCACAGGACATTATCGAGCAGCTCGCGGTTGAAGAGATAGACCCCCATATTCACCAGATTGGATGGCGGATCGGCAGGCTTTTCCACGAAGGAGGTGACACGATATTTGTTATTCGCGGAGAGAACGCCGAAGCGCGAGGCTTCCTCGATGGGAACGCGGATTGTGCCAATGGTCAGGTCGGCCTGATGATCCATGTGGAACGAGATCATTGGCTCGTAATCCATGGTGTAAATGTGATCGCCCGAGAGGATGAGCACCAGATCAGGAAACCCTTTTTTGATGAATCCGAAATTTTGCTGAACGGCATCTGCGGTGCCTGTGAACCAGTTTGAGTCATTGCGGGCTGTATAAGGAGTGAGGATCTTTACACCACCTGTGAAATCGCGGTTGAGGTCCCAGGGTGCCCCGGAGCCGATATGCTCTATTAAGGACTGCGGACGGTACTGTGCCAGGACCATCAGATCAACAAGCCCCGAATTAACACAATTGGATAGGGCAAAATCAATAATACGATATTTGCCCGCAAACGGGACGGCTGGCTTTGTCCGCTTTTGTGTGAGCACTCCCAACCGTGAACCTTCTCCACCGGCGAGTATGACAGCGCGTGTTTTCATCGGATCTCCCTTAAAGTTGGCGTAGCTGGCTGTGATTCTATGAGCTTTCTGTAGAGATTCACATATTTCCGGGCAGAATTTTCCCATGAAAAATCCATGGCCATGCCTGCTTTTTGCAATGCCGCCCAGCGCGAATGGTAGGGATAAAGATTCAAGGCGCGGCGCACCGCATCGTTGAAAGGTTTGATCTTTGCTTCGATAAAAACGAATCCTGTTTCGCTGTCGGTGACCGTGTCGTGCAACCCACCCACCGCACGCACAAGTGGAACGCAGCCATAGCGCATGGAAATCATTTGCGATATGCCGCATGGCTCATAACGCGAGGGCATCAGGAAAACATCCGCACCGCCGTAGATCTGACGGGCGAGTTTTGCATCGTAGCGCGTCTCAACACGGACGCGGTCGGGCATGTCCTCCTGGAGTTTCTTTGCTAATGTCTCCAGCTTCGGGTCACCCGCGCCCAATAGAACGAGCTGCCAGTTCAATTTACCCAGCATCTTCAAACCTTTGAGCGCAATGTCTATGCCCTTGGCCTGGTCCATCCGTGTGACCATCCCGAGCATGAGCACATCGGGTAACACCGGCAGCCCAACCCGCTCCTGCAACGCGGCCTTGTTTTGTGGGCGGACGGAAAGACTCTCAGCGTCGAAATTTGCTGCGAGCGTGGGATCCGTTTGCGGGTCGAAGGAGGTGGTGTCCAGTCCATTTAGGATGCCCTGCAGTGAATCGGTCCGGTTTCGGAAGAAGTCCTGCAAGCCACATCCGAATTCCTCGTGCAAAATTTCATCGGCATACGTCGGCGAAACGGCAACCGTGCCATCTGAAGCCCACAGTCCCAAAGGCATGGGCATGACGCGCGCCCAATCGGGCAGGTCCGTATTCGCAAGAGGCAGACCATACGCTTCAAGATTCGCACTGACATCCGGACCCAGGAATGGCAGATTGTGGATAGTCACAACGGATGAAACGCGCCGCGTCTTTTCGCCCCAACGCCTGACGAGATTGGCATAGGCCGCGAGTGCTGTGTGCCAGTCGTTGGCGTGAATGATGTCTGGTTCCCAGTTGATCTGGCGCGGCAGTTCAAGCGCGGCCAGCGAAAAGAAAGTGTACTTCTCGGCATCCAGTTTATTATTGGATGAGTAGACAGAGCCGCTGGCCTGGATGGGATCGCCGTTTAGGAAGTACACAGGCATTCCATTCAGGCTTCCCTCAAACGCCTCCACCTGGACCTCAGAACTGCCGCGCGGAATCGAATAGATCCCCACGGGTTTGAGAGTGCTCTGCTTGACCACAGAGTGCAGTGGCAGGACAAGGCGTACATCCAGTTTGACATCTTCGTTGGAAAGGGCACGCAAGGCACGCGGCAGTGTTCCTGCAACGTCGCCCAACCCGCCGACCTTCACGAAAGGTTCGGCTTCGGCAGCAAGGAATAGAATGTTGATAGTTTGGGGCATGTCACAATTTTACATCGAAATTCAAGAGACCCATTAGTCAATTTGCCGACGGCAGGTGATTGCTTTTTCATCAGGATGATGGTATGTACCATCCATGACATGGTACATCTCGCGTGTGAGGGCGCGCCTCCCCGAACGATATCTGACTCCCTGCAAGGTTATCGCCCGCGGAAAAATGAATTCATGCCTGGTTGAATTTGAAGATGGATATCGTGTGGTGACCAGCCGCAATTATGTGATGAAGCTTGAAACGATGCAAAAGAGAATGCTGCGGCGGTCTTTGAAGAACTCCAACGGCTAGCTACCGTTTTCACGAATTCTCATGGGTATCCAGTTCCGTACGTATTCTATACTGCGAGCGTGTCCTCGGTTTGATCCCAAAATAAAAAGACCCGGAATTTTTTATTCCAGGTCTTTTTCTGGGTGGGCGACGGGGAACGATCCCGCAACCTCATCCTCCACAGGAGAGAGGTATACCTTTCCATCTATTCCGCCTATTCCGTTTAGGGCTATTTAATACAAAAAACGGACCAGATGATTTCCATCCAGTCCGTTTAATCCGTTTGATATTATCGTGTTTCCGACACTAAAAGAGAGGAGTTCAAAATGGTATGTGGTGGAGATGGCGGTGACATTTGCCTTCAATGGTATTGGTGGTTCTCAATAATTGCAGTCATAGCATTCGTGATTTCAAAGTCGAACTTCCTGGTACATTAGTTGCGTACTCCGTGTATTAGGTCTTATCATCCTTCTTGTGCTGGCAGGATATTTTTGCGTGAATTTCGTCACTGGGTAAGGAAGCTGACACGCCCAGTTTAGTAAAACTACCAGGCTTAGTCAACTTCTATTTTTTGGCTATACGACTAATCATAATTTGTACCTCGTCTTTTCTTTTCGGCCCGCATATGGCAATTGAAGCATAAGACAATGCACTTCTCCATCTCCTCTCGCATTGGATCAGGAGAATACCCTTGATTTACCATCTGAGAAATATCCATCTTCTTCTCTCCATGGACATGATGGAATGTTAAAACAAGTATGTCACTCTCTCCACACATCTCGCATGGATGAGATCTCAAATAATCAGTTACTAAACGGCGAGCAATATCCCTTCTGTCTTTTTGCCTTTGATACTTATATGCAAGTTCTTTCTCTTTGTTTCTTTCGTAATAGTCTGCACGTTCCTCTGCATTGCATTTCTTACAGCGGGAATGTCTCTTAATTCCACGAAGAGACCAAGAAAAATCGGCTTCGGCATCCTTAGGCTCCTTACATTTAGCACAAATTTTAATAGTCATTTTAACTCCAGTTCCGACACTATTCCGACACCTGTTGGCTATGCGATTAAGACTTTAAAATCGAAAGACCCAGGTTTTTTTTCTCCTGGATCTCCGACTTACCGAAAGTGCTGGTTTTGTAGGGTGGCTGACGGGGAACGATCCCGCAACATTCGCCTCCACAGGGCGACGCTCTGCCAATTGAGCTACAGCCACCATATAAATTTGCTAAGAGCCTGTCATCCACAGGGATGCGCTCTGCCAATTGAGCTACAGGCACCGTTTAACGGTCAAAATTTTACCACAAGTTTGCCTACCGTTTCTTATAAACTGCAATCGCCTCACCCTCGACAATCTCTCCTGTCTCATGGAAGCCAAAGCTCGCGTACAGCTTTCGAGCCGCCTCATTTTCAGGTTCGCAACTGATGCCCACTGATTTTATGCGCTCATCCTGGCGGAAGATTGCAAGCATCTGCTGCATACCAAATCTCCCATAGCCCTTGCCCTGCTGGTTTTCATCCACCATGAGGCGGATGATGAATGCCTGATACTCCTTGTGGTCGAAATTGTAGCCATACATCAGGAAACCGACAGGAGTTTCACGGGCATAGATCCCAAACGGATAGAGGCTCCAGTGAGTGCCATCGTCATCATCGGTGCCAAACTGCGCTTCGGCAATGGAATAAACATTTGATGCAACGAAATGCGTTTGATCTTCACGCACTTTGAGTTTGACAAGCGCCCGCCAATTATCCCTGCTGACCGGTTGGATGGAAAGCAGCATTTGATTTCACCAACCCGCGGACCATATCCAGCAGCAATTCACGCGTGACTGCAACCTGCTCGCCGCTTAATAGGTTTTTGACCACCACCTGTCCCTTCGCGTCTTCATCCGGACCGAGGACCAATGCGGCTTTCATTTTCATTTTGTCTGCGAATTTGAATTGTTTTGGCAGTTTCGCCACTTCTGGAAATACCATCACGTTCAAGCCTGCATTTCGCAGCTCACAGGCAAGCGCGTAAGACTTGAGCAGCAGCGATTCATTGAACACAGTGACCAGCACAGGCGCTGGCGTCTGTGCAAATTCGGGTAGCAGGCCCGCCTCCTGCAATACAATTCCCATGACGACATCACCCATTGCAAAGCCCACACCCGAAAGCGGATTCCCGCCCACGTCCGCGAGCAGGTTATCGTAGCGTCCGCCGCCAAGAATGGCGCGCTTCAACGATCTGCTGGTCTCAAAGGCTTCAAAGACTGTACCTGTGTAGTACAACAATCCACGCATGATGTTAGGGTCAAACTTGATGTACGCTTTTACGCCTAATGCTTCCAGCGCAGCGAAGAGACGAGTCAACTCCTCGCTCTTTTTCCACAGATCATAATTGCCGAGAATATCCTTCAGGCCATCGAGCTGCTTTTGGGTAAGCCCCAATTCAAGCGCGTACTCGTCCCACTTGACCGATTCCATCTTCGAGCGGCGATCCACCAAATTCGAAACTTCCAGGCGTTGATCGGTCGCGATCTCGAGCGCGTCGAATTCTGAGTCCATGAGGCGGCGGTTATTCACGAAAATGGTCGCCCGCTCCGGGCTGAGTCCGACCGAGCGCAGAAACGTCGCCGCGACGGCGATCAGTTCCGCATCCGCTTCTGGTGAGGCAACGCCGAGCATGTCGATGTTCCACTGGAAGAATTCGCGCGTGCGTCCCTTTTGCGGCTGTTCATATCTCCAGAACGGACCGAACGACCACCAGCGTACGGGATAACTCAACTCGTTTTGCTTTGTAGCGATCATGCGCGCCAGTGACGGTGTGAGCTCCGGGCGAAGCGTGACAGACTCTCCCCCGCGATCCTGAAAGGTGAACGATTGCTTCTTGACGAGTTCCTCACCCGATTTTGCCGCGTATAAATCAATGGTCTCGATGAACGGACCATCATATTCCTGATAGCCAAATGACTCCGAAGCGGCACGCACTTTTTCATAAAGATAATTACGAAGTGACATTTCCTCGGGATAAAACTCACGCGTCCCTTTTACTGTTTTGATCCTGTTCATTCGAACCTCCCATGGTCTTTATGGATTTGATCCTACCTGACCATTGCCAAAATTCAGTCGTTGAATTTTAGTTTTGTTTTTGGTATAATTTTTCAATCAATTTCAAGGAGAGAAAAATGGAAATTAATTATCAGGAAACATCCAAAGACCTGCTCAAGCGTATTGACATCCACGAAAGATATGGCTCGGCTAATATCGACCAGTGGACGAACGATCTACTCAAACCCCAGGCCGGTATGAACATACTTGATGTGGGCTGTGGCGCTGGTAAATTGTCTTTCCTGTTCGATGATTATACTAAAGGCGGAGCAAAAATAACGGGCGGCGATTTTTCGGAAGAACTTTTGGATAAAGCACGCGCCAAAAACAAGGAACGCGGGTCGAAGATTGATTTCCAATTCCTGGACTTCAACAAACCGTTCAACTTCGCAGACAACACCTTTGATCTGTGCACAAGCGCCTTCGCCATCTATTACGCATCCGATCTGGACTTTACATTTGGTGAGGCTCACCGAGTCCTCAAACCTGGTGGACGTCTTTTCGTTTCGGGGCCATTGCCTGAGAACAAGCAGATGTTCTACGATATCATCAAGGAAGCCACAAGCACAAGCATCCCGCCCATGCCCGGCTCGTCCCGCTTCAAAGGCGATATCTTCAACACGATAGACCGCATTTTTGCGAAGACTGAATTACACACGTTTGAAAACCACCTCACCTTCCCCGAGGTGGCACCGTTTATCGACTACGTGCGCGCGTCGTTGAGTGAAGATCGTAAGTTGTGGACTTCCATGTTCAATGGCAAAGATGAATACGAAGCTCTGATCGGAAAGATCACCGATGTGGCTACACGCTGGTTTGAGCGGGATGGCAAACTGGTAATGACCAAGGTGGTCGGCGGAATTCTGGCGACGAAGTAACCTCTACGACATGGCATGCTGAGTGGAGCGAAGCATCTCTGATCAAT
>JANMSY010000608.1:0-12839 GCA_031389865.1 Anaerolineales bacterium
TGGCTGAATCGAGGCAGGGCAACCAGCCGCCCGAATTTTTCAGCACACACCCCAACCCGGAACAACGCATAGAGCGTATCCAGGCAGCCGTCCAAAATGTGAGTGCCTGTCCATGATTGTCATGAGATGAATTGCTACCCAGGCCAAAGAAAGGCTCTCGAAAGAGAGTCTTTCTCATTTGAGCGGCCTGAACTTCACTGGGGAACAGGCCATACTTAATCTGTTCTGTGCTACTCGCGCAGGGCTTTGCTGACGTAAATTTCACCGCTCAGTACGCTTGGAATGCCTTCCAAAACCCCGTCTATGTCATCCTTAAGGATATAACCCCTCGCGCCCGCTTCAAGCGCACGCTGGACATAAAATGGGGTCATGTGACCCGATATCATCAGGCACCGAACATGAGGGAATTTTTCACTGATCACGCCAACCAGTTGTATACCGGTCATTCTGGGCAGTGAAACATCCACCAATACAAGATCAATATCCAGACCGGATATTTTCTCGAGGGCTTCCTCGCCCGAACCGATCACGCCAATAACATCGATGTGTGCCTTTTCAGTCAGCAGGCGTACAAGCGCTTTTCCAAAGATTGCGTGATCTTCAACGATTAGAATGGAAGACATGGTTATCTATTCACCTCTTGCGGAGGAATCTCAATAATTACCTGAGTACCCTTACCTGGCAGGGATTTAATCCGCAAACTACATCCCATTAAAGCCAGTCGATGCCGAATATTCAATAAACCCCGCATGGGTTTCGGTTCGCCGCTTGTTCCATCTGCATCAAAACCTTTACCATCATCACTTATTGTAAGACGAATGTGACCATCAATCTGTTCTACGTGAATGATGGCGTACAGGCTGTTCGCATGTTTGACGATGTTGAAGAGCGCCTCGCGCACCGCATGGAACAGCAGGATCCTGAGTGTATCCTCAAATCGGGTAGGGATGTCGTTGGTTTGCAGGGTGACCTGCAAACCGTACTGTCCACCCATTTGATTGGATAACCAGATCAATGCATCGGTAAGACCCTCACCCTGCAGGATCGCCGGGCTGAGATCGATGCTCAGATTGCGAGTGATCGAGATGGATTCGCTTAACCATTCCTGGAGTTGGGCAAAATCCACTTCGGCGGAGTGCAAATCGTTCCTTGCAAACGCATCGTACAACATGGACATTTGCATTTTCACGGCAAAAAGGCGCTGCTGCAGGTCGTCGTGCAGGATCTGGGATATTCGGCGCCGCTCCTCCTGTTCGGCGCTGGTCAGTGTGGCTGCCAGCATACGGATCTGTTGTTCCGCCTGGACGCGTTCCGTGATATCCACAAAGGCTGTGAGTGTTGCCTGCGTCTGATCCACGGTGATGCGCTGCATCGAAGCCAGGATCGTTTTCCTCTCGGCTGATGGGAGGATGACCCCGACCTCAAAGTCGCGAACTTGCCTCTCTCTTTGCAGCCGCGTCCGCAAAGCCGATTCCTGTTTGGGAGTGAGAGTCAGTCTGAAATTAATTTCATCCGGTGTGCGGCCCAGAATCTCTTCACGTTTGAATCCGTAGGACTTCAGAAAGGAATCATTCACATTCATGAACACGCTATCGGCGGCGCGCATCAGTGTTGTGGGAATTGGGTTGGCATGGAAGAGTGTGTCAAATAAGACATTTGCCTGGCTCAGCCGATCGTTGATCACCCTCAACTGCTGGGTGCGGCTGCGGACCTGGCCCTCGAGCGTTTCATTCATTTGTTCCTGGGCTCTGAGCTCAGTGATATTGATGAAAGTGATAACAACGCCCTCAATCTTGTCTTCCACAGTGCGGTAGAGGCGATGGCGTACCAGGTACCATTTGCCGTCCTCTCCCTGCACTTCGCGCTCCATGGGAATCAGCTGCTTTAACACCTGTTCAGCATCCTGCACGAGTTCAGTATATGCAAGTTTATGCGTCAAATGGCTGATGGGTCTGCCGCGGTCCGATGACAGGACATTGAGCACATTGTTGATCCCCGATGTGAAACGCTGGATCTTCAGCTCACGGTCCAGGAAGAGCATGCCGATCTCCGTTGCGCCCATCAGGTTTTCAAGGTCGCTTTGAGCGCGTGAGATTTCGTCCAGTTTGTTCTTTAGCTCGTTATTGACCGTTTGTAGTTCTTCGTTAACCGACTGCAGCTCCTCCTTGCTGGTCTCCAGTTCTTCCGTGGCGGAGCGAAATTCTTCATTGATCGACTGTAATTCCTCATTGGCAGCCTTCATCTCTTCATTCGAGCTGTGGTATTTCTCAACGGTAGCCTGCAGCTGTTCCCGCAGGTGTTGCACTTCCGATTCCAATTGCACGACCAGTGCATTACTGCGTGCCTGGTCCCTGGATGCGACATTCTCG
The DNA here is from genome assembly GCA_031389865.1 of Anaerolineales bacterium. Classification (GTDB taxonomy): domain Bacteria; phylum Chloroflexota; class Anaerolineae; order Anaerolineales; family Villigracilaceae; genus Defluviilinea. The sequence continues at coordinate 2,370 of JANMSY010000608.1, forward strand.
CCTGGTTCCTCGGCGGGTTCACGAAGCTCATCCTCCAGAAAAGCGACCAGCGCCTGTATTTCCCGGCTGCCTCCATTATTCTGATCTGGCTTTCCACGCGGATGCACGAACAAAAGTACGCGCCTGGAAGTGCCATCGAAACGTACGGTGATGGGCTCACTCAGAAAGGATTTCTGACTTTTAAAGGCCTGAACCAGGGCATAGCGCAGTTTCAATTGAAGTTCCGGCCGTACCAGCTTGATCAAGTCACTTGTGATGGGCCCCCTGGGTTGCATTAGGTAACGCCCTGCTGTTTCCGAGAGGTGCAGGATGTTGTACTCTTCATTGACCAGGATACTTGGCGGGCCATATGCTTCGAGTGTCTTCTGGTGCTTTTCATCGAGAGAAGCAATATCAGCATGGTGGCGTGGTACGCTGCCCATGGAGGTGACTTGATGATCATCATCAGGGCTACGTCGAATTGTCAATGGCAGGGCAGGGATATGAGGATGCGCGGCCTGCCAGGGTTTGGCTTGATAGATGCGATGGGTCTTGTCAATGACATCGAAAAGCTCCGGAACTGCCTCTGCAGACTCGGAGCTGCCAAGAAAAAGATAACCCCCTGGCTTGAGCGCGTAATGGTAGATATCGAATACATGTTCCTGCATCTCGCGTTGCAGATAGATCAGCAGGTTGCGGCAGGTAACCAGGTCGAGTCGTGAGAAGGGTGGGTCGCGTAATACACTGTGCCTGGTGAACACCACCGCTTCGCGCAGCTCACGCCGTACCTGATAGTAATTCCCCTGTGGCAGGAAGAAGCGCTCCAGTCGTTCGGGACTCACGTCGACTTCGATGACTGCGGGGTACAGTCCTTCGCGTGCCCGCGCCAGCGATTTATCATCCAGGTCTGAGGCAAAGACCTGTATTTGATAATGCGCGTGCTGGGTTTCCGCGTGTTCGATGAGCAGCATGGCAAGAGAATACGCCTCTTCACCGGTGGCACATCCGATGGACCAGACACGGATCGTGTCACCAACCTCCTTGCCCTCAAATATTTTTGGCACGATCTGTTCTGCCATGGCCTCCCATGATTCGCGGTCACGGAAGAAGTTTGTCACACCGATCAGGATGTCATTGAAGATCGCGAACGCCTCTGTGGAATTGTGCCGCAAGAACTCCATGTATTGATCAAGATTCGAATGTCCGTGGAGCTGCATACGGCGCTGGATGCGGCGCAGAATGGTGGCACGCTTGTACTGGCTAAAATCGTGTCCGGTACGTGCATGCACCTGCGCTAAAATGCGGAGAACGGTTTCCATCTCCGGAGCGGTTAACTCCGCCGCATCTTGAGGCAAATTTGGGATCTGGCGCGTATAGCCTACGAGCTTTTGTGCCAGATCGCGTACGCCAAGAACGACGTCTGCCAAACCCGTGTCGATGGCGGCGCGCGGCATGCTGTCATATTCCGCTTCCTCCGGGTCCTGGACCATCAGCAAGCCGCCCGCTTCTTTAATGGCTTTGATCCCCACCGCACCATCCGTCCCTCCACCGGAGAGGATGATGGCTACTGATTCGCGATGGGCATGTGCCAGGCTGCGGAAAAAGTGGTCAATGGGAGTTCTCTGCCCGCGTTTTTCTTCAAATCCTTCCAACTGCAAATAGTAGTCAGTCACAATAATTTGTTGGTTGGGAGGTACTACATAAACATGATCTGGCTCAATGGTAATATTCCCATTCACCTGCTGCACGAGCATGCGCGTGCGGGTTTGAAGCAGCTCTGCCATGTGGCTTTCATGTTCAGGATGAAGGTGGGTGATGACAACAAAAGCCATACCCGTCCCTTCGGGCAGGGCTTCAAAAAACGATTGAAGTGCTTTTAAACCACCAGCAGACGCCCCCAGACCAACGATGGTCGGGCGTTCTGTTTGAGGTGATTTAGGAGTTGCAGTACTTCTTTTTTGTGTTTTGCGTTGCGGTTTTGATGATGGCGGGGGGCTTATACTTTTATCGGCTGGCATCTTTTTCCTGGAACGAGATGACTCACACATTGTGTGATTTTGATTATACACGATGCACATCACCCAATGGGCTATACAAATAGGATGATTTATCTGCCATTTTGAACTTATCCTTCTATCATCCATTTGGGCTACCATTCAACGCATATTAACATTTTGTCTGTTATGCTATAGCGGAACCGAACAGGCGAAACTATCTGCATGTATCAGGGTTTCCCGAAAGTAGATAAGGAGATCGTATGGCAACTGAGAACATATCAATCAAATCTGAATCATTCTTTGAGCGATCTGGAGTTGAAACAGGAATTATTGACGTAGGGGAAGGTATCCCTTTTGGCATGGAATGCGTTTCCAACCCCGCGGTGGGAATTGGGGGCGTGTATGGCGCATGGGGAGACAGTTACGACAACGAGTCTCTGCCGGCGTTCCTCGAACAGCGACTGGGACATCCGCTTCTCGCGAACGAAAAGCTGAATCTGTCCGAGTTGGGTTTCCGCAGCCGACACCATATCCCATTGGACCTGACGAACGAACAGCATACCCAGCTTGAAGTGGAGATCGGCACGCGCTTCCTTAACGGGGCGATCCAGGCTTGCAAGTGGCATCCCTCTGAAGTGGATGCTGTGCTGATCGGCATCAGCGCTCCCGTTTCGGATGATTACCTAAATCGCATTACAAAAGCCGCGGGCATACCCGAGAGCGCACTAAAGGTTGCCATCCATAAGGCATGTGATGGTTCAACAAGCAGTCTGCATCTGGCATTAAACCCCGACCTGCCCGAGAACATGCAATTAAAAGGTAAAAATATTGCAGAGTCACTGTATGGTAAGAAAGTGCTGGTGGGTGGCATTGAAGGATTGAGTCGCTTCGTGGGAGGAACCCGCGACGCGAATGCACTTCAGTTGTTCGGTAATGCTGCGGGTATCATGGGCGTCATCCCCGGCACGACGATGAAGTTCCTGGCAGGCAAATCGCGTGAAGTATTCGATGATGAAGGCGTGTTGCAGGTGGCGATGTACTACCCTCACTCGCTTCAGAAACCCGAAGGGGAATATAACGTGGAGGTCACACAGCCGTTCGATAACAACATCCGTGTCGCGGGGCTGATGCACGAGCCAGAGGATGGTTCATCCATTGTCATGGCCGGACCGATGGGGATGGTCAAATTATTTGTGCGGAACGGCGTACAGGTCGTGCGCGATGTGTATGCAGCATATCAGACCCGGCTGGATGAGCTCGGCATGGCAGGCAAATCCATGGCGGTGGCGATCGTGCATCATGCCAATTACAAGATCAATAAACTGAAGGAAAAACATCTGCAGAATGAGGGGATCGTCCTGCGGATGCCGTGGTTGTTAAGCGAGTTTGGCAACGTGAGTGCGGCGTCGAATATGATCGCGTTCCTGCGCGAACTGCCAGACTTGAAACCCCTCGATCATATTCTCATTGACGGTTTCGGTGCCGGAACGTATTACGATGCACTTGCAGTGGAACTCGGAGGATAAACCATATCGCTCGAGATGCAGCTTGCACTGCATTCTGAAATCCATTTTGCCCAGTCATCTTTGATGGCTGGGCAAAAATTTTGTAACCTCCAATTGAATCAGGCGTCTAGTACATGCTACTGGAGTACGGGATATTTTACGAAGAGAGTGACAGGATGTATCGTTCAAACCAAAATCAGGATATTATTCGATTGCTGTTGCGACTGCGGACATTTGAACAGGAATATCCTATTCGTATGTACTCCACGAGGCGGGTTTCCTTCCGAATTCTTATCTCGCGATATGTAGGGTCATGGTTCCGTATCTAGCGGGCCCTTAAGTAGTAAATCCCCTCGTGGTCATTTCCAGGAGGGGATTTACGTTTAATTATGCCTGGGCTTTATTGGGGCGCTTGAACCAGTTCTCCCACTCGCGTTTCTCCCATAATACAAGAATGGGAGCGGCAATGAAGATGGATGAGTAGGTTCCACTCAACAGGCCGATCAGGAGGATGGATGCGAACTCCTGCAAGGTGATACCGCCAAACATCGCCAGGGCCAGAAGCAGAAATTCCACGGTCATCAATTGGGTATTGATCGAACGCTGCAGGGTCTGCACAATGGAGTGGTTGACGAGGGTCTCAAAATCTAGGCGGCGATAGATGCTCGAGTTTTCACGGATGCGGTCAAACACCACGATGGTGTCCTGCATCGAGAAACCGATCACTGTGAGTAATGCGGTCAGGAACAACGAGTCGATCTCCCAGCCGAACAGGAGATTACCGAAGCCCACGATGGCAAAGATGATCGCCACATCATGGATCATTGCCAGGATCGCGCAAACGCCGTAACGGAATGCATTTTGTACACCGCGAAATGACCAGGCGATGAACAACACTACGAGAAGCGATGCAATCAGCACTGCCAGGGCAGCGCGTGATGTGACCTGCTCACCGATGCTGGGACCCACGCTGTCGAAACGGATCACCTCCACTTCGTCGATGTTTTCGGTAAGGGAGCTAAGCACGACATCGCGTTCGTCATTGTCAAGGAACTGTGAACGGATAATGTAACTGCCGGTGTCGCTGGTCTGTACCTGTACGTCCTTGAGATTGGCGCTCTCATAGACCTCGATGATTTCAGTGGTTTCAGGTGACTGATTGGCGAATGAAACTTCGAGCAGGCTGCCTCCCGTAAAGTCGATGGACAGGGGAACTCCACGCGCGAACAGGATGATCAGCCCCGATGCGATGATCAGCAGCGATAGCCCAAAGAAGATATAACGTTTTCCGAGGATATTCATCAATAGCCTTCTCTCTTAGATACCGAACCAGCGTTCGAAATTTTTGGGTTTGAATTTTTCCAAAGCCAGCGCCAGCAGTGTGCGGGTGATGTACAGTGAAGAGAATAAACTGATCACAACACCTATCGCCAGTGTCAGCGAAAAGCCTTTTACGATCGTTGCGCCAAAGGCGTTGCCGAACCAGAATAGGATGGCAGATGTAATCAGCGCGGCAATGTTCGAATCTCGAATCGACGGCCAGGCACGGCTCCAGGCCTGGTCGAATGCCTGTTTAAGGACTCTGCCGCCTCGCAACTCTTCCTTCAAACGTTCAAAGACCAGAATATTTGCATCCAGGGCTGAGCCGGTACTGAGCATGATACCTGCTATACCAGGCAGCGTTAACGTGACGCCCAGGAATTTGAAGACCGCGAGCAGGATGGCAGCATAGATCAGGATCGAAACATTAGCCGTGAGACCGGGCAGACGGTAATAAATGCCCATGAAAAGAAGAACAATGGTCATACCGATCGCGCCGGCGATCAAGCTCTTTTGGAGTGAATCTTCGCCGAGTGTCGGACCGATAATGCGGGTCTCCACAACTTTCAGCGGAATGGGCAGCGAACCATAGCGCAACTGCACTGCCAGTGTGTTGGCGGTCTCAGCGCTGAATGAACCGGTGATCTGTCCCTGTCCATCGGGGATGGCGCCTTGAATGCTGGGCGCTGAGACCACGCGCTTATCGAGGGTGATAGCCAAAATTCTGCCAACGTTTGCAGCCGTGTGTTGTGAGAAGATTGCTGTACCTTCCGGCGAAAGGATAAAGTCAATGCCGGGTTGCCCCAATTGATCGGGGCTGACATTGACACTCTTCAGTTCCTTGCCAGTCATAATGGTGTGATAAACAGTTTGCGGCTCTTTGCCATCGGCATCAGGAATGGGGGAGGATGAGCCAGCAGCAAAGTCTGTTTGAAGGATGCTTCCTTCTTCCGGCCTGAAATCGCCCGTGTCCACAAACTCAAGCAGGCCCGTCTGTTGAATAATATCGAGAATTGCATCTGAATCTTCTGCACCGGGGAATTCGCCGACGATGCGGCGATCGCCTGCGACCTGAATGACGTTTTCACTCACACCCAGGGCATTGGTACGATTTTCAACAATGGTGCGTGCAGTTTCCATCTCAGCTGTATCCGGCTTGACGCCTTCCGGAAGGTCGGCTTCGAGCAAGACTTGTAATCCCCCCTGGAGGTCGAGTCCCAGGCGGGGTGCGATTTTTCGCTCATAGAGAACGGCTTCGTTGAACGGGTTGCTTATCCGTATTTCAGGGATTGTATCCACCCATATCGCGAGGGCAGCAATGATCCCAATGAAAAACAGACGTAATGAAAGGTTTCGAATCATGCGTTGAGTCTCCATCCATAAAAATGCCCAGCCTATGGCTGGCGCGGCGCTGATTATACTCCTGTTGAAATGGCGTGACCAGCCTGATTCTTTAGAAGATTGGATAATTGTGTGGGCTTGCCCAATCGTTTCACGACGGAGTACACGGAGAACACAGAGAAAACCTTCTACATTCTCCGTGAACTCTGTGTTCTCCCCCGGCACCACCCCAGCGGGGCTGGTGTGTGGTGAGAAGAAATATGGCCCATTCTTTTAGCCAGTGCCTTCTTTCGTTGAAATGTTCGCTTTAATCAAACATTATTTTGTCCAGGGTCATGGATACACCCATTCGTTGAACAAGGCATCCAGGTCGCAGGAACAATGTTCCTCTGCCAGCGACTGCAGAAATTCCGGGGTGGCAACCTCCCAGGAGAGTGTTTCAGTGTAGTCCCGGATGAATTCTTCGAAAACATCTGCACCCATTTCCTCCTCCAGCGCTACAAAGAAGAGGGGACCGCGCCCGTAGACAATAGCGCCGTAGGCTCCGTTTTCATACGCAGCAACGGGCAGGCCAATGGGAATCTGTGCCTTCCCAACATTTCCCCAGCGGCCTTCCAGGGAATTACGAAAGCCGCTTGCTGCGTTACTTCCATGTTCGTCCATATAATATTGAAGTGTGGCAAACTGGGTTAATGACTCGTCAAGCCATGGGTCGTCCAACTGGTCGCCACCGACCAGGTTATAGAACCATTGATGTCCCACTTCATGTGCAACCGTTGACTCCAGATACAGCTCAATGGGTGTGCCGCGCAAGTCGCCATCCAGGTTATAGATACGCGATGTTATGGCAGTCATCCCGGGATATTCAATACCCAGCGCGAGCGTGGGCGTGGAAACAATGTCAAACTCTGTGTAGGGATAGGGTGCATAGCGTGCGCTGAACACTTCGATCGCGTTTGCAGCGACATCCAGCGCCATCTTTGCGCCCTCCTCGAATCCGTCTGGCGCGTAACTCCGAACAGTCACCTCCCCAAATGTCTGGGATATTTCTTCATAACCTGAACTTGCGGCCAGGTAAAAATCGCGCGCGGGACCGCTCGCAACATGCAACGTCTGAGTCTGCCCGGCTTCGCTGCGGCTGATCTCACTCCCAGAGGTGACCAGCGTTAATCCCTCTGGCGCAGTGATCTTTACGATATAAAAGGACGCGTCCACATAGGTGACATCGCCATCCTGCGGCGGGATCTCCGCGTTCCAGCCCTCATCATCGTACACCGCAATCATGGGATAGGCATGTGCCAGGGCCAGCACGTCGTCGGAATAAGCGAGCACGCCATAGTTCCTTTCCACTTCCTGCGGAACTGTGACTGTAAAGTCCATTGTAATCACAGCGCTCTGACCCGGCTCGAGCGGGTTGGAGAATGGCACGATCAACAAACTGTTTTCCAGTTCAAACTTCGGCGTAATGCTGTGTTCATCCACACGGATATTTGAAACGTCCATTTTGCCGCCAAGGATGTTGGGGAAGAGTCGGAACTGTACCTCGTTCAGTGGGCTCGTTTCCGTATTTGCATACTGCACTTCCTGATATCCTGTGATGTTGTAAATTTCCTCTGCGATATTGAATTCGATGTGATAAACACTCGCACCATCCAGCTCATCGAGAACCGGGTGCTGCGATTCGACGAGTCCGTTCTTGAAGATGGAGCGATCGTCCCAGGGAGTCGTGAGAGGATCGGGTACGGGCGGGGGAGTTGCTGTCTGTTGGGGAAATGAACAGGAAGCAAGAATCAGGCTCATTCCCAGAAAAGAGGCGATTACTTTTTTCATCCAGTGGAATCCGGTACCGCTACTCGGCAGCATGTAGAAAGTCCAATACTTTATGCAGGACCTGCTCCGGGGTCAGATCATCCGTATCGATGATCAAATGAGCATGATCCTGTGCATGTGCGAGCCGGCGGAGCTGTTCTTCGTGATCTTTTTTCAACCAGTTGAGTCTGCGTCGTGCCGTGCTGACAGGAAAGGACACGCCCAGATAGATGAGGATATCTGGCCTGGTGATCACCTGCCACATGGTTTGTACATACGAATGCTCCTGTGCGATATGGCGGCATGTATAGCCAGCTTGTTCCAGACCCGCGATGAGGGTTGATTTGCCAGACCCGCATGGGCCAACAACACCGATCAGATGCCTGGTACGCGGAGGCTCCATTATTGACTGTCTTGCATTAACTTTCGTAGCTGCTCCGGGCCACCCAGCACAGCGAGTGTATCCCCTGCGTTTAACGGACTTGTATCTGTGGGATGCATCTCGGAGCTGTGGTCGCGCCGCAGCAAAATAATATTGAGGTGATAGTTGTCTTCCACATAACCAACCGTTTTCTGTGAAAGATGAGATGAGGCGGCAATGGTCATGCGGGCAAGACTCAATTGTTGACCCTCGATGGAAATCGGATTCGTTACATCTGCGCCCGCGGCCGCTGCAGCAAAGACCGGTGCTGCCATTTCGGTTGCGCTCAATGCGGTGAAGCCGAATTGTTCCTGAAGAGCGTGCGCGAAATCCTCATCGAAGATACGGATGACAACCTGTATCTTTGGATTCAAACTGCGTGCCTTCAAGGCGATCTGTAAATTCATGGCATCGTTCTGACTGGCAAGGATGATGGTGTGCGCATCTTTAATGTTCGCACCCTCGAGCGCAGTTGGGTTGCGCCCGTCTTCTTCGATGACGGGGATGCCCATTTCGCGCGCGGCAATCACTGTATGTTGAGCCGCCTTCAGCTCGATGGCTACAACATTTTTACCCATCTCATACAGCTTCTGTGCCACGCGGTACCCAAGATGACCCAGCCCTACCAAAACAATATGGTTATTCATTGTGGAGGCTACTGCCATTTCCCACTCCTTGTTGCGTGATCGTCGGTTGAAAAGCAGGCTGCCGAAATCGGCGAGTCCCTGGGCGAGAATAATGATCCCCACCACCGGCATGAGAAAGTGAAATAATTGAAGACCCAGATGTTTTGGAAAATTTCCCGCGGGCTGCAGGAAGGCTGCGGTGAGGATGATGAAGATCGCCTCGCTCCGGCTTGGAATGGGTTCGCCCACCCATTCTGCAATGGCCCCATAGAGGAGTCCGCCCCCAATGACTGCAACCGTGAAAATGAGCAGCGGGACTCGAAATTCATTGAGCAGGATCAGTGTGTCGCGCCACATGGCCTTCCAGCGCCGCACAAGCGTTTTCATCACTACCAGTTTCCATCGATGGGCAGGCGTACAGTCATGCGGCGCACGTTATCCCCACGCCGCGCTGCAACTTTTAGAACCAGTACACTGATGTCGTCCGCGGGACGATTCTCATCCAGGCGGACTGCGTGTTCCAGAAGCGAATCCGCCAGAGCCTGCGGGCCCGGATCCTGATCCTCAATCACGGAACGGATGGCTCCCTCTACATCCATGGGGGTGCCGCGGCGCTTGCCCGCGTGAGTGAGCCCGTCTGTATAAATGATAATGATCAGGCCTCGTTCAATTGGCACCTCTGTAATCAACGGGCGCACATTGCGCGATGTGCCCAGTGGTATGCTTTCCTCTTCCAGGCAGTCTATCTGTTCGCCGCGGCATACGAACATTGGCACAGGATTGTTGCGGGTTAAGACGATGGTGCGGCTCTGCATATCCAACGAAGCGATGTTAAGCGTGGAAATCACCTTGCCCTGTTTATCGGTGAACAGCGCGTCGGATGCAGCACGTGCCGCGGCTCCATCGCGGACACCTTCCGCCAGCAGACCGATGACCTTGCGCACCACCAGCTGCGACACAGCCTTCGCACCCCGCCCGGAGGTTTGTCCATCCGCCAGGACCACGGAGAGGCCGCCGTTGGGGCGTTCCACGACCTCGAGCGTGTCGCCGCTCTCGGATATGGCGTATTTACTGACCTTTGCGACCGCGATTTGTACTTCCATGAATTGATTTTACTATGGGTTGACGGTTTTTATATTGAGTGGATTAACGGGCCAGTCGGATACATCTTTCATGCAGGCATAACTGCCCCATACCGACATCGTTCTAAACCTTAACTTAAATGGAAGCTGATATGAATGGACCTATAAAGTTATTACGACATCCCCTGCATCCGATGCTGGTTGTCTTTCCGCTGGGGTTACTCTCTGGTGGTGTGATTTTTGACCTGGTGGCGCGGTTTACCAACAACCCTGATTTCTACATGGTTTCATATTGGATGATCGCGGCTGGTTTGATTGGCGGGCTGCTCGCCGCTGTGGTTGGTTTGATCGACTGGCTGGGTATCCGGGCTGAGACCCGTGCCAAATCGG
>JANMSY010000611.1:0-2278 GCA_031389865.1 Anaerolineales bacterium
CCGTCCATGCAGGAAATACACTGGCATTTGCCCCGAATCTGGCGGCTGGATTTGTCAATCCAGCCGAGCATCACGGCGGTTCCCAGGCTTGACAGGTTTTACTGCTTGAGGGGAGACCGAAGGCGTTTGGTAGTACTGATATCTCTCATAAGCATTTCCTCCATATATATTGTATACTTGCACCTGTTCAAATTCGCTGCCGCCTCGGCAATTACTCCCGCCCGCAGGAGATGGCTGCGCTCACAGCGACATGGTCCGTCAGAAAACCATGACCGCCACATCGTAGGAAATACAATTTTACAGACGAGGCCAACATGCAGAAAAAGCAACCCGAGCAATATGTTTATGAATATGTTGTGATTTTCGAGGGCGAGGAAATCGCCGTCTACTATAGCGACGCAATCCCGCCAGATATTGGCTCATTGCTCAGCCCGTGGGAGTTTGTCTCACCGGAAGCCAAGAATCAAAAGATCCTTCAATATATGGGACCTTATAGAGTCATCGAAGTAAATCAGCAGCCGAAGAATATGGAGGGTAAGAGCGGCGACGTTGCCTCTCAAACCCTGGTCAATATCATAGTGGAGAAGTAGTAGCGCCTGGTTTCTTCAGCGAAGATTTGATGCACATTTAATTTCAAATCGTCGGACCTGTGGCACTCTTCGCGTCTGCTCCGCGAAGGCTGGGAGGGATAACGCTGTGACTTGAATTCTCCTCCGAAAGGAATCATCGTCTGTTGGCGAGCTCTACGGTTTTCAATTTATTGGAGGCGTGCCGCGAACCGGGCTGTCCCGTTTGCCGGTTGGAACAGCACAGTGTGGAACGTTATCTCGATAACCAGTTCTACGAGAATGTGAACTCTCCGAAGTGGCGCGACCAGCTGCGTGCCAGTCTTGGTTTCTGTCATGAGCATGCCTGGCTGGGTGTGGATCAACGCCTGGGCGATGCTCTGGGATATTCGATTATTTACCGCGATATCGTTAACTCCATCCTGCATCAATTGAATGATAGCGGCCGTCCCTCCCATTCTTCACGTCGCTGGGCGTCGTTGCTCCAAAAGATCCCCGAACCCGCGCGGAATATGATCGAGAAAATGCTGGCTGCCATCACTCCTCGTAAACGCTGTCCTGTATGTGAGCACCGGGATGAAAGGACACGCACCCTTTTATCCGTGCTGGTAGAGGAGTTGGAAAATCCAGAGATGACGGATGCGCTGCAGGCTTCGGAGGGACTGTGCCTGCCACATTTGAGGCTGACGCTGGAATATGTCAGGGATGTTTCTGTTTGCGAAAAACTTCTGACCCTACACCGCGAAAAGCTTGAGAGCTTGAGGGCTGAACTGGTAGAATTCATCCGTAAGAACGATTATCGGGTGATCAAGGAGGGCTTTGGCAGCGAAGGGGATGCCTGGCTGCGGGCAGTGAGCATGATCGTGGGCAGGAGAAAAGAAAGGTAGGGGATGGCAAATGAGGAACAACCACGATTACCCGCCCATAACTGAAAAGCTGCCTTTTCGTTTGACTATTAAGGTACTAAAGAGTAGACTTTCAATCCCTAGATGTTGAAAAGAAAGCGAATCCCCAAAGGAGGACTCCATGGCAGGAAAACGTATGAGTAAAACTGAACTTGTGGAAGCGATTGCCAGTCAGAGCGGCTTGGAGAAAAAACAAGTCACTACTGTTCTGGACGCCCTAAACGATGTTATCTACAAAGAGCTCAAGGCAGAGAATGAAGTCATGATTCCGGGCCTGCTAAAATTGACAGCAGTCAAGAAGCCGGCTGTGCCTGCCCGTGAAGGGATTAATCCCTTTACCAAGGAGCCGACCACGTTCAAAGCCAAGCCCGCGCGCATGGTGATCAAACCTCGTCCGCTTAAGGCCCTCAAAGACGCCATCTAATTAGTTTCTGGTACGAAAGCCTTGCGAAGGTTGCTCTTAAGGTGCTTCGGCGCTTGCTGGAAACCTTCGCAAGGCTGATCTTGAGAGTTTTGCACCAAGAACTAGCTAGATGGTATGAACAACAATAAAGCTGGCAACAGCTTGTTTTTGATTCTGCATTTCGGTTACTCCCTGGCATTGGAGTATATGTATGTTTCAACAAAAGACGGACCTGCGTGGGTACCATCACTGCTCCATGGTTACGGAATCAGTACAAACTCTGATTCCAGCCTCTCTGTGGGGAAACCCACTACCGGAGTATCCGTTGGAAATGGTGTGTTGGTAGGTCTGGGCGTAGATGTGTCCGTGGGAAGTGGTGTGAGTGTGGGCCTGGGCGTCGACGT
>JANMSY010000653.1:0-2252 GCA_031389865.1 Anaerolineales bacterium
CGTTCCATTTCCCTTGCAGCTCGTCTCGTTTCATCCTGCCTCCTTCTGCCTGCCTTTCTGCTCATCTTACCCCTTTTCCGAAAAAATGAACCACACCCAGCCAAAAACTCATGATTGACTTTGCTTACCGAAAGTTGTAGAATGGAATGCGAACGTTCACCCGAACGTTCGCATTCATAATAAGATACCCCTATGACCCATAAAATCACGATTAAAGAAGTTGCCGTGCGTGCTGGCGTGAGCTATCAGACAGTGTCAAAGGTGCTCAACGGGCAGGCACAGGTTTCCAAGGAAACAAAACAGCGCATTATGGATGCTGTGCGTGAACTGGGATATCGTCCCAACCAAATCGCACGTAATATGCGCGCCAAGCGTAGCCACATGATCGGATACTCCTGGATACCCACAGCTCCGAACCAGGTCAATCACATTCTCGATCAGTTCCTCTCCAGTATGGTCCTCGAAGCAGAGGCAGCCGGCTATCACCTGCTGCCATTTCCCTTTCGCGAGGGACAGGCACAGGTGGATGGTTATCGCGAACTGATCAACACCGGTCGGGTGGATGGCTTTGTGATCTCGAGTGTGAATTACAACGACCCGAGAATCACCTTCCTGCTTGAACAGAACTTTCCCTTTGTGGCCTTCGGTCGCTCCAACGCCGAACTTGATTTCCCCTATGTCGATATCGATGGCGTGGCCGGGCTGTGCCAGGCGGTCGAGTACCTGATCTCGCGCGAACACTGCCGCATTGCAGCCATTGCCTGGCCGGACGCTTCGCGCGTCGGCAACGAGCGCCTGCGCGGATATTTGGATGCCATGCAGGCTGGCGGGCTGGACATCCGCCCGGAGTGGATCGAGCGCGGCGAAGGAACATTCGCGTTCGGCCGCGAGGCTGCATCCCGACTGCTGAGATTATCCCCCTCCGAACGTCCAACTGCAATTGTGGCTCTCAACGATACTCAGGCGATTGGTGCGCTGCATGCCGCTCGTGAACTGGGGCTGGAGGCTGGACGCGATATCTCAATTATCGGATTTGATGATGCACCCATGTCACAATATCTTTTCCCCCCAATGACGACAGTACGCCAGCCTATTCGAGAGGCTGGACGTACATGTGTCGAAATCCTCCTGGCGCTGATGAAAGGAAATCAGCCCCTGAAACGCAACGTCCTGTTGCAACCCGAACTCATTCTTCGAGACTCGGCATAAAACCCCAGTTCGGATCCAACCCATCGGGCGCTTCATCAACCGGGCGCCCTACTCACATCATAGAAAACACACTCACCAAGGAGGTGGTTCCACAAGATCATAATTGACGTACGCAGATAATTTGTGATTACGAAAAACAAGCAAAATCTAAGGAGAGCAAGAGAATGAATAAAAAAATATTCGCATTGTTCAGCGTTCTGCTGATTGTCGCATTCGCACTCACGGCATGCGGCCCCGCAGCAACTGAAGCGCCGGCTGCAACCGAAATGCCGCCAACCGAGATGCCGGCAACTGACGCGCCTGCTGCCACCGAGCCACCCGCTGCGACCGAAGCTCCTGCCATGGAGGGCGTGATAGAAGTCGAAGAGGGTGCCACGATTGTATTTTCCGGTTGGGGTGATGATACCGAACAGCAGATCTACCGCGACTCAATAGAGCGCTTCAACGCCCTATATCCGGATGTGACTGTGGACTACCAGCCGATCCCCGCGGACTTCCAGACAAAAGTAAAAGCGTCCATGGCTGGCGGTACTGCCCCAGACGTACTCTATATCGATGACCAATTGATGACAGCCTTTGGCCCGACCGAGCAATTGCTGCCCCTCGATGACTTTATGGCCGAGGCTGGGGTCAGCCGTGACGACTTTATCCCCACACTGCTGTCGATCTTCACGCTGGATGGCAAGACCTATGCCCTACCCAAGGACTGGGGCACATTGGGTCTGGTCTACCTGCCAGAAGCATTTGCAGATGCAGGGATCGATGAACCGACCGCTGATTGGACATGGGACGACTTAAAGACTGCAGCAGATGCGATTCAAGCCAAGGGTACCTACGCAGGCTATTGTATGGGTGCCGACTGGGCACGCTTTGCACCGTTCGCCTTTGGCAGCGGTGGTACATACGCCAGTGATGACTTCACGACCGCCATGGTCGACTCGCCCGAAGTGATCGAGGCAGCCAACTTCGTCGCCACGATGAAGGAAGACGGCTCACTGGTCACGGCCGCAGATGTGGGTGCTGGCTGGTGCGGTGAAGCCATC
>JANMSY010000022.1:0-4553 GCA_031389865.1 Anaerolineales bacterium
GAAATCCTTGTTTTTTGTACAAGAATTTTTCACCACGAAGGGCACAAAGTGTCACGAAGGTTTTTCCAAATGATTTTCCTTTGTGTTCCTTCGTGACCTTCGTGGTTGAATCCTTTTTGGTTTCGGCTTGTCCGAGTTAGGAGTTTATTCTGCCTTGGCTTTTTCCAGCTTCATCTCGCGGCGTGCTTTCAACGCTTCCCACACTGCGGGGAGGACGGAAATAAAGATGATCGCAAAAATGACCAGTTCAAAATTTTTCTTGACGAACTCGAGATTACCGAAGAAGAAACCCAGCAGGGTAAAGCTCACTACCCAGACGATCCCACCAAACACATTATAGGAAAAGAAATACCCATAGGACATGCGCCCCATGCCTGCCACAAATGGGGCAAACGTGCGGACGATCGGAACGAAGCGGGCGAGGAAGATCGTCTTGCCGCCATGCTTTTCAAAGAAGGCATGCGTGCGGTCCAGATACTCCTTCTTGATCCACTTGATGTTGTAAGCGCGATCACCCAGGTAATGCCCGATCCAATAATTGACGGTGTCACCCGCAATGGCGGCAACCATCAACAAACCGATCAACAACCAGACGTTCAAGTCACCCAGCGCGGCAAATGTACCGGCCGCAAATAACAACGAATCACCCGGCAGGAAGGGCGTTATGACAAAACCCGTTTCCATAAAGATAACAATGAAAAGAATGGCGTACGTCCATGTACCATACTGGCGAATGATATTCGCCATGTATTCGTCGAGGTGCAAAAACAGGTCAAGAAGAAATTTAATTTGTTCCATTCAATACTCTCTGATGTAGGATAGGGAAAAATTATACCTTGCTTTCCTGGCGCACATCGATACGGGTCAACCAGTCACCCAGGACCAGCATGAGGATACTTCCGAATGTGGAAACCCCAAGGTTGATCTGACCGAGCGGGATCCAGACCCATCCCCGCCACAGGCCTACCAGATGTCCCATCACGAAGCCGAACAGACCCAGACTCAGATATAAAAGCAGGCGCCAAAAACCTCCCCCACGTATCAAATGATAGCTTGCACCGTACAGCAACGCAATCAGCAAGACGAATAAAAGAGACGGAAGAGTCATTGTGAGCTATCTTTCATGACCAAGGGTAAATAGAGTTTCATCCCACATCACTTTCGTGCCTACACGCAGAGCCTAGAGGATAATACCGCCGCCCAGCATGAGATCACCCTGATAGAAGACCGCTGCCTGCCCAGCTGTAATGTCGCGTTGCGGCGCATCGAACTGGACCTTTGCCTGCCCACCGCTTAATGGCGTAACCCAGGCCCAGGCTTCCCGGGCTGTATAGCGAATCTTGACCTCGGCGCGGAAGGATTCGAGCGGCGCTTCCCCATCCGCCCAGTTGACATCACGTGCGGTTAATTCACTTGAGCCAAGTTCAGCCTGCGTTCCCACGACCAGCGTATTTGTCAGTGCATTCTTTCCAAGTACATATAACGGGACAGCCGATGCAACGCCGAGCCCCTTGCGCTGCCCGATGGTGTAATTGGCGATTCCACTGTGTTCGCCCAGGGCTTCTCCAGCGCGTGTGACGATGGCGCCGGGCCTCAACATTTCGGGCGCGTTGCGCTGCAGGAAGTTGCGATAGTCCTCTCCTGCAAGGAAGCAAAGATCCTGCGAGTCTTTGCGCGATGCAGTTGGCAAACCGTATTTCTCGGCGATCTGACGAATCTCCGGCTTGGGATAATCACCGACTGGAAATAGAGCTCTCTCAAGTTTATCCTGCGTGAGAACATGCAAAACATAGGATTGATCCTTGTTCCTATCCACTGCCCGCAACAACTTTATCTTTCCATCGTCATCGTTGATTTTCCGAACATAATGCCCCGTTGCCATGAAGTCCGCGCCGAGGGCCAGAGCATGATCAAGCAAAAAGGTCCAGCGGATCTGACGATTGCAGATCAGGCAGGGATTCGGAGTCTCCCCGCGCGCATATCCATCGAGGAAATATTGCACGACGGTACTCTGAAAAACATCCTTGGCATCCACGACATAGAACGGAAAATCCAGTTTCGCCGCGACACGCCGCGCCTGTGCCATCGCATCGGGTGTGCAGCAGCGATTGGATTCCTCCTTGCCGGGTTCGCTCCACAGGCGCAGCATCATACCGATAACATCATACCCCTGCTCTTTGAGCAAGGCGGCAGCAACGGAGGAGTCCACTCCTCCAGACATGGCGACGACGACTTTAGTCATAATAATCAGCAACAACAATATACATTATGCAAGCACGCGCAATATTACAGGTATCCATAGAAAACCTGAAACAAGAGCCAACCATTTCGGTCTGTCCATAAGTGCCGCCAACACTGCCGCATAACTGAATTGAGAGACATAAGGGGCAATTAATGGACCAACTGCCATTGCAGGACGAGTATCCTGTTTTTTGATTGACAACCACAACAGGTACAAACCAGGCAGAACACCATAAGGAAAGACAGACATATTATTAATATTACTTTCCATCCCAACGAACCTCATGATCCAAAATCCATAGAACAAAAATGAAACTCCCAACAAAACAGCGGCAGGTGCAAAATTCCTTATCACCATTCTAACCCCGCCATCCCGCCATGAATCGAATATCCAATAGATACATATACCGATCCCGACCTGTGGTTTCATAAAAGCAAAAAACAAGCCCGAGCGCGCTGGCAAGACGAACGCCAACATGGGAAGCCAGTCTAGATTACCGTTATTCAAACACCCGATCACGGAGGCAGATGACAGAAAGATTAGCATTGATACAGGCTTTGCATTGAGTCTGTATGCAACGAACGCAAATCCAATCAGACTCATTATGAATACGCCTATACGTCCAAACTGATATGGCATGATAGCAAAGGGTAAGAATGGAATGAGCGCCCAAGGCGCATTATAGAAGCCGGTAGGAGCATCCGCCTCGTAGGGGGATTCCCCTCTCAACATGGCAAGTGCAGCGGGACGATAAGCATCGCGCCAATCCAGACCAACGGGTACATACGACAACACGGCAGGCAATGCGATCAAACATAGCACAACAAGAATAATGATCTTTGCGTTTCGAGAGATTGACATTGTGACCTCGTTCGCCAGCAACTTAATATCGACGAACATGTGCCAAACTTCTTGCTCGCTCAACTAATTGAGGTAGTGCCTGCAAGAATGAATCGACATCCACAAGCGTAGAACCATTTCCCAGAGTCACGCGCAAGGATCCCAGTCCCCAATCCGCAGACAAGCCAATGGCGTTCATAACTTCACTGGGTTCAGGATTGCCCGTTTTGCAGGCGGAGCCCGAAGAGCAGGCAAAGCCTGCTGCATCGAGGAGCGTCATTAATAGATTTCCATCCACGTCCTTGAACGCAAAGCTGGCATGGTGTGGAAGGCGTGCATGCATGTCACCTGTTAAACGCGAATGGGGAATTGTTTCAAGAACCGTTCCGATGATCCTGTCGCGCAGCGGCTGGACGTGAGCGACGCGCTGTTCGCGTTCATCATTCGTCAAACGCAGTGCTTTTGCAAAGCCGACGATATAGGGGACGTTCTGAGTCCCGGCCCGCAGGTTGAACTCCTGCCCCCCACCGGTCAGGTGGGAGATGAGCGGTGTCCCCTTGCGGACGTATAACGCGCCAATACCTTTCGGACCGTAGAACTTATGCGCGCCCAGCGACATCATATTCACGTCCAGAGTTTGCATATTTACAGGCAGATAGGCTGCTGCCTGGACTGCATCGGTATGGAAAAGTATATTATTTCCACGGCAAATACCGGCGATCTCCTTGATGGGATTGATGGTACCGATCTCATTGTTGGCATACATTACAGAAACAACCGCCGTATCCTTGCAGATGGCTTTTGCAACAATCTCCGGCGTAACCATTCCATTTTCTTCAACATCCAGCCATTCGATCCGAAAGCCTTCATATTTTTCAAGATGCTTCAACGTATTTGTAACGGCAGGATGTTCGGTGCGCGAAGCAAGGATCCAGTTGGCGCCCGTCTTTTCACGCATGGCATAGGCCGCGCCGCGCAACGCAAGGTTATCCGATTCAGAGCCGCAGGAGGTGAAGATGATCTCATTGGGCATACATTTCAGAATGGACGCACCCAGCTCGCGCGCAGAATCGATCGCAGCCTCGGCAATCTGTCCATAACGGTGAACAGACGAGGGGTTCCCGAAGGAAGCGGAGAAAAAGGGAGTCATCGCGTCGACCACGCGCGAATCCACGGGGGTGGTGGCTGAATAGTCCAGATAAATCATGAAAAAGATTATAACCGCTGGTCAAACGCCCGTAGGAAATTTGTGGGATACTCGTATATGAATGATGGGTCAATTTGCAAGTAAAATAGCGTCTCTTCTTGAAAGGAGTATGAATGCTTAAAACAAGATTAATGAAGCGGGTTCAAGTTTTGATGATACTCGGAGCCCTGCTGATCAGCGCCTGTGGGGCAAATGTACCGGAAGCTACGCCTACAACCGCCCTGAGTGTAGATCAGATCCAGACCTTTGCCGTGGCGACGTTCT
>JANMSY010000037.1:0-2712 GCA_031389865.1 Anaerolineales bacterium
CTGGGATCGTACCCCAGACATAAATAAGCAGCCGGTTTCCGTAACAGCCTTGCTACAAAACTCTTCCTGCCTCACGGAGCACAGAAAAAGATTCTTATAGGCTTTTCTTAAGGCTCTCTGCGTGCTCTGTGGCGAATTTCATCCACTTATAAAAGTGTCAAATGATAGAATGAAACCAGCCCGTCAACCTGCACAATGGAATTGAGAATGCGACAGCGAAAACCGTTCTTTCAGCAAGAGAATATTACGATCCTGAACGAGGATGTGCTGACCACGCGTTCGATTGAAGACGGGTGCATTGACCTGATCGTTACGTCGCCTCCCTATAATGTGGATATCAAGTACAACTCGCATAAGGACGATGTTTCGTATACAGATTATTTGGAATTCTCAGAGAAATGGCTCAGGCGCTGTTATGCCTGGTTGAAAGAGGATGGCAGGCTGTGCCTGAACGTCCCGCTGGATAAAAACAAGGGTGGGCAGCAAAGCGTCGGCGCGGACTTTACGAGTCTCGCAAAGTCGATTGGCTATAAATATCACTCAACAGTGATCTGGAACGAAGGAAATATCTCGCGCCGAACCGCCTGGGGTTCATGGATGAGCGCCTCCGCTCCGTTTGTGATTGCGCCTGTTGAGCTGATTGTGATCCTTTATAAAAACACATGGAAGAAAACAAGCGGGAGCAAAAAATCAGATGTCACCCGCGATGAATTCATGAACTGGACGAACGGCATCTGGACCTTCAATGGCGAAAGCAAGAAGAAGATCGGGCATCCTGCCCCGTTCCCGCTCGAACTGCCGAAGCGCTGCGTCAAGATGTTCAGCTATGTGGGAGACACGGTACTGGATCCGTTCATGGGAAGCGGGACAACGGTCATCGCCGCGGCCATGAATGGACGGGCAGCCATCGGATTGGATATTGATAAGGGGTATTGCAAACTTGCTCAACAAAGGGTCCAGGCTGTTCCAGAACTTTTGCAACACGAACCTCCTGTTAAGTAAATAAAAGAACAATCGATGTTTACCAAAAACTCCAGAAATCGCTATGACCGGAAAGACTCGTTGGAGCTGGGGCAGAGTGCAGAAAGCCTGTTCGCAAAGTCAGCCATCAAACATGGCTGGGTGGTAGTACCCGCATCCGAAGAAAGCAACATCAACGAACATTTTGATTACATCATGAGCAGGGATAAAAAGTCCTTAAAAGTGGAAGTCAAGAGTCGTAAACGAATGAGGCGAGGAGATCCTGAACTTCAGGACGAGTATTTGTGGGTGGAAATCCACGGCGTGAGAAAAGATGATCAGGGGTGGTTATATGGGGACGCGGATCTGATCGCCTTCGAAATGACAAATTCCTTCCGCCTCGTCAGGCGGGCGGACCTGGCGAGGCTGATCGGCAGGCTGGTTGATTTCAATGAGATGGTGGATACACCCAAAGATGCACTCTATAAATTGTATTCCCGCCGCGACAGGCACGATCTGCTGGCAATGATCAAAACCGATGACCTGCTGCAAATTACGGCGCTGGACTGGACAAAATGAGTTAACTCGTTCTGCCATAAGGATTGGCTTGCCATGAAAACAACTGACCTGTGTGACAAATATGGTGATGAACTGCGCGTGATGGAGCCGATCGGGTTCCGCAGCTTTGGCAGAAGGAACGAATTCCATGGACAGATCGAAACAGTCAAATGCTATGAGGATAATACCTTTGTGCGTGCGGCTCTCGAGAACGATGGCACAGACAAGGTCCTTGTGGTGGACGGCGGCGGTTCCAACCGCTGTGCGCTGCTGGGCGATAACATCGCCGATCTCGCGCACAAGAATCACTGGAACGGCATCATCGTATATGGCTGTCTCCGCGATTCGATTGCCGTTTCAACAATTGACATCGGTATCATCGCTCTGGGGACGAATCCGAAGAAGAGTGACAAGGACAGGCAGGGAACAGCGAATATCATGGTCAGCTTTGCAGGCGTGGACTTTATCCCCGGTGAGTTTGTATATGTGGACGAGGATGGGGTGGTCGTAAGTGATAGGGAACTGGTTTTGCCGGACTAACCTACAGGGTGCTTGGCGAAGTCCGTTTCTCACACCCTTGACATACTTCTCCCTCCGTCATAGAATTCCGCCCAATAGTATCCAAAAACGCTGACGAGGACGAGTACGCTTCAAAGCGGTTTCCAGAGAGCCGAGCACGCGGTCGGGAATGGCCGCAGGGTGAAAGCAAGGCAAAAGCGCAGAAGCGGAATGGACCTCCGAGTTGAACGGGCGAACGTAGGGGCGAGGTTTCCTCGCCCAAGAGCAAGTAACCCAATTCGGGCGCTCCCGTTACAGAGCAAGGGTATAACCGCGATGGCGGCGTACCTGAAAAAGTGACGCTGGCTTCCTTTCCCTGTTGCATCACGCAGGGAAATTTGTTTTGTAGGCGTTAACCTGGGTGGCACCACGGGAGTCCCCTCTCGTCCCAACGGACGGAGGGGATTTTAATTTTTCATGTCATTCTGAGCGAAGCGAAGAATCTCAACCATGGAGAATGAGACTCTTCGGTCGCAGAGAACGCTCCCTCAGAGTGACATGAGGTGAAGGAGAAACCATGCTACTCGAATCAACTGCAATCCAAACCATTGTCCGCGAAATCAACGCCGACCTGGAAACGCCCGTCAGCCTGTATCTCAAACTGCGCGGGGAGGGTGCGTCATTTCTCCTTGAATC
>JANMSY010000062.1:0-17406 GCA_031389865.1 Anaerolineales bacterium
CGAAAAGAGATCAACAAGATCAAAGAGAGGGCAGAGTCACTTGCCTCTAGGGAAAGCTGGCTTGTCAGACTTGGCAAAGTATCTGTACTCGTCTGGCTTGGGATCATCCCATTGCTAATAGCACTATACACCGGTTACGTAGCAATTTTGCAAAGGAATAGTCAAAAAGAAATTCGTGATTACGCCGCCACACAGACAGCAGTATCAGCTACGCAATCCGCAATGCCCATTACGACTGAAACAGCAACTCCTACAGCCGCCTCAGTTCCATAATCTGTCTTCTCATATAAACAGAAAAGTCCGCCTCTGGCGGGCTTTTCTGCTTATAATCACCTTATGTCTGAAGATCTTTTCGACCATGCCATGCGGGAACGCATGAAAAGCGAAGCCCCGCTTGCGGCGCGCATGCGTCCGCGCACACTGGATGAATACATCGGCCAGGAACACATCGTGGGCGAAGGCAAGCTCCTGCGCCGCGCCATTGAAGCGGACCGTTTATTCTCCTCCATCATTTTATGGGGGCCGCCAGGTACTGGCAAAACCACCCTGGCCCAGGTCATCGCCAACACCACCAAGAGACATTTCGTGACCATCTCAGCCATTCTGGCAGGCAAAGCCGACCTGCGAGTCATCATTGAAGAATCCCTCGAGCGCAGGCGCCTGCACAACATCCGCACGATCCTATTTGTGGATGAGGTCCATCGCTGGAATAAGGCCCAGCAGGACGCCCTTCTCCCCCATGTTGAAAATGGTACGTTCACCCTGATTGGAGCAACCACCGAGAACCCGTATTTCGAAGTCATCAAAGCGTTGATATCGCGCTCACGCGTCTTCCAGTTGCGGAATTTGAACCAGGGAGAGACAGGCATCCTGATCGACCGTGCCCTCACCGATAAGGAACGCGGCTACGGGAATAAACGAATCATTCTCGACGCCGATGCCCGCTCCCACTTAATTGACGTGTCCAGTGGCGATGCCCGTAACGCGTTAAACGCCATCGAGCTGGCAGTGGAATCCACAGCACCGGATAAAAAGGGCGTGATCCATATCACACTGGATGTTGCACAAGAGTCCATCCAACGCCGCGCAGTGCTCTACGACAAGGATGGCGACGCGCACTACGATACAATCTCCGCCTTCATCAAATCGGTGCGCGGAAGCGACCCGGACGCCGCGCTCTACTGGCTCGCAAAAATGATCTACGCGGGCGAAGACCCCAAGTTTATTATCCGGCGCTTGATCATCCTGGCAGGGGAAGATATCGGCCTCGCCGACCCGATGGGACTCGTCGTTGCCTCCTCCGCTGCGCATGCCTTCGATTATATCGGCCTGCCCGAGGGCATCTACCCCATCGTCGAAGCGACCTTGTATCTCGCGACCGCTCCCAAGTCCAATAGTGCAGGCGCATACTTCACAGCGATGAAGAAGATCGAAGACGAGGGACAGATCTCGGTGCCACGACATTTACAGGACGGAAACCGCGACGCCGCGGCGATGGGACATGGCAAGGATTATGTGTATCCGCATGAGAAGGAAGGGCACTTCACCCCACAGCAATATTTACCAAAGCGGTTATTAGGCACATATTTTTATGCCCCCTCCCAGGAGGGGTATGAATCACAGGTAACCGCGCGGCTTGAAATGTGGCGGGAAGCGCAACGCAATGCCTTGGGAATTACCAGGGTGGAAAACGTCCCTGCCATGAGTGAAGAACAAATCCAGGAAATGAAACGGAAGATCAAATAATGCCCTTATTGTTGCTGATCCGCCACGGTGAAAATGATTTTGTAAAAACAGGCAGACTGCCCGGTCAACGGGCCGGGATCCACCTCAACGAACGGGGCCAGAATCAGGCTCAGGCGTTGGGCGAAGCACTGAAGGATATCCCGATCAAAGCCATTTACTCCAGTCCATTGGAGAGGGCGATGGAAACTGCCGGACCCATCGCGCAGGCGCGCAGCTTGCAGATCATCCCGGAGCCGAATCTTTTGGATGCAGACGTGGGCAAATGGCAGGGAAAATCGCTGAAAGTCCTGCGCCTCACCAATGCCTGGAAGATCGTTCAGCACTCCCCCTCGCGTTTTCAATTCCCAGAGGGCGAGTCATTTATTGACCTGCAAACACGCATCGCCAAAGCGCTTGAAGGTATAGTAAAAAAACATAACAAACCGAAGGATATCCTTGCCGTGGTATTTCATGCCGATCCGATCAAGCTGGCAGTGGCTCATTTTCTGGGCCTGCCACTCGATCATTTTCAGAGGCTCAGCTGCGATACCGGCTCTCTCAGTGCAATAAATGTCAGCGACATGGGCGCGAACCTGATCAAGCTAAACCAGCGTCCACCGTTTGAATTTTTGCAGCAACCGAAGAAAAAATAACGGTCATGATCGAAGCCCTATTTACATGACCCATTCAGAGACATCGCTATAAAATTGGGATTTTCAAAAACATGCTTGAAAACTTGAAAAAGATTTATTACCAGGAAACGCCGGCGGAACGCGGCCAGCGGATGATCCCTGCCGCCGCTTATGGCGCACTGGTTACAACAGCTTACATTTGGACACTTTCCCTGGTAAACGTATACACCTTCCCGAACCTGCCTCTTGGCCTGGACTGGGCCCGAATGCTGGGAACGTGGTTCGGGCTGGGGCTGGCATTCGCGTTGTTTGGAGCGGTTGCGGCCTGGTTCACGGAGGAATACGCGGGTATTGTCGGTGGAGCCTTGATCGTCACAGCATTGCTTGCGATCTGGTACGTCCTGTCGTCCCGGTTTCAGAACGGCACAAACATCGCGCAGTCAATCATCACAACTCTACCGCTCATAGGGGTAAACATGCTTGGCGCATGGGCGCTGCGATGGGCCGCGCATCGTCACCTGGCGATCACGCACGAAAAAGAACCCATCCTGCGCCGGAAACGCCTGACACGGCATGTCTTGACCATCATCCTGATTGGGTTGATTCCGGGTATTCTGGGGCGAATGGATCCACCGGCCGAGCATACCTTAAGGGAGATACATGCGCTTCTTCAAGCCGCGCCGAATGATCCGTCCGTGTGGCCACAGCTGCCGTTGGAGCAAGTTCCGGCACTGCAGGATCATTTCGGCGTGGACTATCTGCTTTACTCCCGTCAGTCGGCTCTCGCAGTGGAGTCGGTGGACGTGACCGTCCGTTTTTCAGACGGCTACAGCATGACCTGTAACCTTCCCATCGCGGCAGGACTGACCTTCATCAGCCGCTGTAATGAAGGCGACCAGATAAAAGCGGGCCCGTAAATTTCAGAAGTCAACAGGGGATGCAATTTTCAATCCATACATAAAAGAGTTTCGTCCCAGCTCATTTATTGTTTCAGGAAAACCGACATGACCCAATTACCGGCAGGCACTGTTACTTTTTTATTCACTGATATGGAAGGTTCAACACAGCTTTGGGAAAACCATCCGCAGGAGATGCGATCGGCACTTGCACAGCATAATGCAATTACATCCCATAAGGGATATGTTATTAAAACCACAGGGGACGGCGCACACGCGGTATTTGAAACAGTGATTGACGCGCTCCACGCGGCCATTCAGGCGCAATCCCACCTTCATTCAGCCTTAAACCTTCATCCTTCATCCCTGTGTTTAAACGAAACATACACATGACAGTCATTTTTGAAACAAATCGCCTGTTGCTGCGCCATCTCGTCATGGATGATTTGAATGACCTATTTGTGTTATACAGCGATCCCGACATCCGCAGATATTTCCCTGAAGGAGTCCTAAACCTTGATGATACCCGGGAGGAACTGGAATGGCACATGAACGGACATCCCAGACATCCTGAGTTGGGACTTTGGGCAACGATTCATAAGGAAACCGGAAAATTCATCGGTCGCTGCGGGCTGCTGCCCTGGGAGATCGATGGCAAACTGGAAGTGGAAATCGCCTACCTGCTCGACAAGTCATTCTGGCACCAGGGATTGGCAACAGAAGCAGCACAGGGTATTTTGAAGTACGGATTTGAAAAACTGAGCTTATCGCGCCTGATATGTCTGATCGACCCCGACAATATTGCATCACAACGAGTCGCTGAGCGAATTGGAATGACTCTTGAAAGAAGAGTGGACGGTAATGACGGCGATAATTTTCCGACATTGATCTATTCGATCGACAAAAAGTGAGACCATGGCAAAACTAAAACTTGATTTACATGATATCTATAACCGCGGAAAGGAAATCGACGCGGAATTGAACCGCATTGTGGAGGAAGCGATCGACAAAAAGATCGAACTGGTTGAGATCATCCCGGGCAAAGGCAGCGGGCAGCTCAAGAAGAAAGTTTTACGATTTTTGAATCAGGGGCACATCAAAAAGCTGTATCACCGCGTCGAAAAAGATGATAAGAATTTCGGGCGGATATTTATTCACTTTAAGTTTTGAGTCGCCAGACATTTGATGGCTGGAATATTCCTTGCGGTTACGTCCATGATACAATCACAAAATTAGAATGATCAGAGATATCATTGGTAGATATGAAATTCGATCAGAGATAGGGCAAGGGGGAATGGCTGCTGTCTATCTGGCATATGACCCAAGTTTTCGTCGCAATGTAGCCATTAAGCTGGTGTCCGTCAATCTTCAGGAGAACCCTGTTTTCCGAACACGCTTCGAACGTGAAGCGCAATTGATCGCAAAGATCGAGCACCCGGCGATCGTGCCTGTCTATGACTTTGGGGAACAGGATAATCAACCTTATCTGGTGATGCGGTATATGCCAGGTGGTCCCCTTGCCGATAAGATCAAGGAAGGGCCATTGACTCTTGATTACGCTTCCCAGATCATCTCGCAAATCGCCCCGGCCCTCGATGCAGTCCACAGCCAGGGTATCGTCCATCGGGATCTCAAGCCGGCAAACATCCTTTTGGATGGCTTTGGAAATCCGGCCATTTCCGATTTTGGGATCGCCCATCTTGCGTTAGCTACGACCGATCTTACTGGCAGCGGCATTATTGGAACGCCTTCCTATATGAGTCCCGAGCAGGTACGCGGCGAAGATGACCTGGACGGGCGAAGCGATATTTATGCCCTGGGCGTGATCCTGTTCGAGATGCTTACCTGCAACGGACCATTTCGCGCGGCCACACCCCTCAGCGTGGCTTTAAAACACCTTACTGATCCCATTCCTTCCATCGTATCTATCCGTCCTGACCTTCCAGGCGAGCTGGACACGATTCTACATAAGGCCATGGCAAAGAACCGGGATTTGCGTTATGCCAGCGCATCGGAGCTGGCTCTTGATTTGCGAGGACTCGCTGATGCGACGCAGGATAAACCAAAACCTGCACCACAATCCCTAAAACCAGCCCCCAAGGAAGAGATCGCAACCGAAGTTGACGCGCGGGAGGACTCCAATCTATCATTTCCCTCCTCCACTTCACAGCGGGCCGATAGTTTGCAGGCCATCCCGCGACCTTCCAAGCCAGCAACACAGTTCAAGCGGCCGTCGATCCTGCAAATCGCTGTGATAGCAGGTCTGGGATTGTTCCTGGTCGCTTTGTGTAGCTCTGTTGGCCTGCTTGGGGCGTGGACAAAGTTTGGTCTTCCTGGTCTTTTTCCGGGTCAAAATCAGACCACAGACTCGACTCCTACAGCCATCGCTACTAACAATTCTCAAGCTATCGTTCTATACGAAGACGATTTCTCCAATGCATTAAGTGGCTGGCCAACCATCCAAAACGATCGAGGGAGATATAGCTACCAGCCAGATGGATATCACATCGTTGTTGATGAAATAGGTGCGGCGGTTTGGGCAAAAACAAGTGAGAGATACGGCAATGGCAATACAAGTATATACGTGGATACTAAGCCAATTACAGAAGACAAGAATGGTTATTATGGGTTGCTATGCCGGATGCAGGATGATGAAAGTTTTTATTTTTTTGTGATACAGAGCAATGGCAGTTACACCATAGGAAAGTATAAGAATCCTGAGTTTCGGCTGCTTTTTTCGGAAGGCTGGAGGCAAAGCGATGCGATCAAGCCTGGTCAAACCAATCACCTCGAGGCAGAGTGCAATGCGGATCAATTGCGCCTGTATGTAAACAATGCACTGCTCGGTGAAGTAACAGATCCTGATTTCACATCCGGCTATAGCGGCTTGCTGGCTGTATCCATCGATTCGCAGGGGTTCGAGGTTTTGTTCAATAATTTTCTGATCACGGAACCTGGTCAATAGTCGTAGTGGTTTCGAGTCATGAAGGATTAAGTATGGCAGATTTTGGCAAATTGATCTTGAGTAAGATAGACGGCATTAGTCAGGAATTTATTCTAAATAAATCACTGATTACGCTGGGGCGTGCAACAACCAATGATATCGTCCTTGTTGAAGGCCGCGTTTCACGCAACCACGCCGAAGTCATGTGTTCACAGGACGGCCTCACCCTGACCGATCTGAAATCCGCAAACGGGATCTGGGTTAATGGTCAAAGGGTCACGGAGGCGAAGATCAAGCCGGGAGATACATTTGAGATCAGCGGCCATATCCTGCAGTATTTTGCTCCTGCCCCGGATACTCGTGAAGAAGCCACATTGATCAATACAGAACATGAACTCAAACTTACACTGGATCAAATGACGGTGCCAATTTCATTAAATGACACGTCTGCGCCTCGTTTGGTTATCCATGCTCCTGATCGAACCTGGGAATTGTTGCTGCACGAAGACTCGTATACGATCGGCAGGGCAGCCGAAAATCAACTGGTGCTTGACTATCTAAAAATTTCCAGAAACCATGCCCGAATTGAACGCAAGGGAAACAATTTTCTTCTACGTGATCTCCAGAGCACAAATGGGACGTTGATCGGAAAAGAACGCATCGAACAACGACTGCTTCAAAATGGGGATACTTTCCAAATAGGCCCAGCTCGTATCGTATTCAAGAATGGCTTTTCTCACGAGGAGCTGACAATTGCAGATGGACTCGATCTTCATCGTCGCAGAGGTTTGACACCGATCATATTTGTACCTGGAACGATGGGCTCCCAGTTATGGCTGGGCAGTGAAAGAGTTTGGCCAAATGTAAATTTTCTTTTAAAGCATCCGGAAATTTTCCGCTATTCTGAAGACGATACAAGACTAAAACCAAAAGGTATCCTGAATGAAATGATCATCGTTCCCAACCTGATCTCTTTCGATCAGTACAACATCCTGGGCGATTATCTGGTTGAAGAGTTGGGCTACGAGCGCGAAAAGAACTTCATCGAGTTTGCTTATGACTGGAGACAGGATGTTCGCCAGTCTGCCCGTGAACTTGCAAGGTTTGTGGAAAGCTGGAATGTGAATTCTCCCATCACTATCATTGCACACAGCCTTGGTACTTTAGTGAGCCGCTACTATGTAGAGAAGCTTGGCGGAACCAGGAAAGTGGGACGCCTTCTGCTGATGGGCGGGCCTCATCAAGGCGTGCCAAAGATCGCCGCCAACCTGCTCACGGGAGTAGATCTGTTGCCGTTCGGGTTAATGGGCAAAAAATTGACCGAGATCATTGAGACATTTCCAAGCTGTTATCAGATCTTGCCAGTCTACCCCTGCGGCGTTGACCAAAATGGTAAGAAAATCCATTTTCTTGACGATGAAAGTTGGGTGAAGCCTGCTTATCGTCACTTACATCGAGCAGCCCGCGAATTTCGTCGCGAACTTGGGTCAACATCCAGCGTACCTACCTTATCGATCTTTGGTTACGGGATAAAGACCGCATCCCAACTTCAAATTCAAAGCGATATCAACGGGCTGTTCAAAAAAGTCACGATCGATATAAAACCAAGCGGCGACAGTTCCGTTCCTGAAAGCAGCGCGGTGCTCCCTCGAAGCGAAATTCATCCGGTCCGTCAATATCATGGGACCCTTTTCAACGACAACGACGTCAAGATGCGATTGAAACTCGAGTTGATGCAAGGCTGATGATCAACTTTTTGCCTTCCAAAGAGCGCCCAGTTCATTAAGTGACCTGTAATACGGTTCAATGCTTGGGATGTAATGCCGCTCGTCTTTTGCATGCGGACCAACACCCGACTGCCCCCACACGACTGCCTGCCCACCTGGAGCAAATCTCGCGCTGGTACCGGGCAGCTTCCTCCCCATTCTCACATCATCCCCAGCCGACGCCTGTTTGACCGCTTGGATGAGCGCTTTCAGGGCCGTATTATTCGGGTCACATGCCACGCCATTTTCCATGACATTCATCTTTAATTCAAGCCCGTTTGTTTCGCAATAGGCTTCGACCGCAGATTTCATCCCTATAACATCATCCTGCGGGATCGGACGGATCTCCACCCCGAGAATCCCTTCTGCCGCGGTGACGTTATACATACCGGGTGTGCCAACGTTGATAAAGGGGAACTTTGCCTGTGACTGCCAGCCATCCGATGATTTGAGTGTGAGATGTTTGGCAAAGATCTCGTTCAAGGCTGAACGTGCTGCAATCAGTTTTTCGCTTAGGTCGCCTGTGCCGGCCACGCCGCTATGACCCCTCGCCCCGCGGGCGACCACGTCAAAGCGCATCACGCCGCGATTTTCCACGCAGATCTCGCCGAAGAGTTCGTTTCCTTTTTCACCTGTCCGTTCGCCCGCGATAAAGAGTGCGGGCGCGAAGGGGCGACCCGCCATGTTTGATTCAGGGCCATTGCTCCACCATGAAGGGTCGCCCTTACCCAATTCCTTCAACACATGCGGCGTGCCCCAGGCTTCGGCCTCACCGTTTTCTTCGTTGCCGACCAACATTACTGAGATACTAGGAAACGGTCTTCGCGATTTCAGGGTGTCCTTCATCCAAACCAAATAGGTAGCAACGACGGTTTTCATGTCCGCCGCGCCACGGCCCCACAAAAAATCGCCTTCTATTCTGGGCGCAAATTGTGAATCATCAGGCTCAGGCTCCACTACATCAAAATGTCCCGTCAAGAGGATCGGCGGCTTTTGACCCTCGACCTGAGACTTCGGAAACGTAGCATATACAGCAGGATATTTGCCATCAAAGAATTTCACATCCAATCCTGCATTCCGCAAATAATCGTCTATCAATGATCCGGCGCGGTGAACTTCATCCAGTCGTTCGTTGGGTGAGGCGGTGACAGAGGGAATACGGATCAACTGCTGAGCAAGATCCAGGATTTCAGAAGTTTTGTCGGGATAGGAAACGTCGATCATGGCTTGGGTCCTTGGTCGGAATTGAATGGGGGTATTCTGCGTCTGGCGTGCAGCGTCGCGTCCACGCTGGAGAAATTCAGCGATCTTGGACGCGTCTGTGCCGAGTGAGCCATAGTCTGATGCGATGCGCTCCACGTCTGCTTTCACCTGCGCTTCACGCTCAAAGAAGATTTCCTTCAACACACTCAATGGAACCTCGTCGTTTTCGCCCAGCTCCATTTGAAGGCGGGCGCGGATCTTCTCTGCCGTGTTGCGTCCGCCCTCGGACATTTCGACGAGCGGGTTCAGATCATCCCAGAGACTTAAGGCTTCGGCTATGGGCTTGACCTCATTGAGAGTCCATTTGAGGAAGGCGCGAATGGAGATCGGTTTGCCTGTCAGCGGATTCTCGATCTGGGCGCGCAATCCATCTTTCGCGGTTAGGCTCTCATTCGTGCGGGCACGACTGATGTCTTCACGGTCATAGCGGAAGCCGCGCGCAAACTGCGGATCAGAATAGATGCGCAGAAGCAGGAGATGTTTGAGGGTCAGGTTGGCGATGTCGAGATCGAGAGAATGTCCACCTTCATCAGTGCGAACTTCGACACGTCCCATGGGTAGATTGATTCGTGCCATCAGGTTTTGCTTTTCGATCTGCAGGGCCATCTCCTCGGGAGGATTCGCTTCACCCACGGCGAACAGGCCACGGGCGTAGAGGGAGGCGAGCTGATCACTGGTCGTGGAGATGATGCGCTCGACGGGTTCAGCAAAGCTGCGGGCGCGGATGGGCGTCCAGTTATTATTCCCAAAGCGGACGCCGCGGCGCACGAGGTCGTAGGAGATCTGCAGATAATCGTTGTACGAACGATAGAGGTCGGGCAGATCGATCGTGGACGGATTCGGGAATGTGAGATTTCGCACGGAATCGAATTCGGTCAGGGCGACAACGGCGCGTCCGCCGCGCACCTCAGCCTGCATCGGCGTGGACGCAGTCGTCGCAATAAAAAGAGATGCGAACGCGCGCAGCAGGCGGGATGCCGTTATATAGAACTCGGATTTATATTCATCAAGATGCTGGTCGCCGCGCTCACTCGGGGAAAGGTGCATAAAGTCCCAGGCGAAGAGCGGATCGGGCAGGGAGAGGTTGCTGTGAATGCCAGTGGTCGCCAGCGTATTACCGTACAGGTCAACGCATTTTTCGAGGTAGCGGCGCTTGGCAATGGCCCAATTGCCAGGGATGGAATCATGCCCGATGGCTGTCAGGAACAGCAGGTTGCCATGCCAGTAATGCAAGCGTTCGCCGAAGTTGAGGCCGGCGCGGTGAAGCGAGTTGATCAGCGAAGCTTCCATCAGGCGTGCTTCGTAGATCGCCCCACGTGGACTGTAATACGGACGCGTTGCCCACTCGATCATCCAGTGAAAGACTTCGAGCTGGCTGAACTGCGTCTGCCATTGCGGGATGCATTCAGCGCGCAGGTAGTCCACAAAGGAATGCTGGCTGGGTCCCGCGCCCACGGTGAGGAGAGGACGCAGTCCCTCATCGAGGAGATTCCATTCCTGCTCAAAGCCGTTGAGGCCGCTTTCGGGTTTTTCATGGGTGGCTTGTTCGAGGGCGAGCAGGTATTTGTCGGCGAATTTTTGAGGCATGGGGGAGTCCTAAGGCAAGGGTGTGTGAGGCAAAAGAGAGAGAAAAAAAGAAAGAAGGTGGAAAGTAGAAAGTGGGGCGTCGGCCAGGTGCCTGACTCTTTCCTCTTTCTTCTTTTCTACTTTCTACGATTTCAAAGAATTCAACCCATCCATCAACCTACCGAATGCGCCTTCCGTCCGTTCAGCGGGCGTGGCATACGAGAAGCGGACCCAGTCATTGCCGAAGGGAGAGAAGAACGCGCCGGGGACAACGGCGACGCCGTGATTCTCGGCGAGATATTGTCCGAGCGGTTCGCTGTCATTCCATCCCCTGGCTTTGATGAAGTCAGCAACATTGATGAAGGCGTAATAGCCCTTGCCGATGATATGCTGGAAGCCGTTTTGCTCGAGCAGGTTCTTCAAGACGATACGGCTGGCGTTCGTTGGCTCGATGATGGTCCTCGCAGCCTGGGCAAATCCCATTTCATACGCAGCCATGGCTACAGCCAGGGAATAAAACGAAGGAATGACTCCGTGTGAGGCGCGCGCAGTGATGAACTTGATAACCGACTCGTCAGCGATCAAATGGCAGTTGCGGATATTGGAGCCGCCAAGCGACTTGGTGATGCCATCCAGGAACATGATCCGTTTGCGTTCTTCGGGGGTGAAGAACGTGAGGAAGGAATTCAAATCCATGGGGGATTCATCTGTCACGTAGTGGTACATCCAGTCGAACAGGACGAATGCCACACCTGATTCCAACGCGCACTTCGCAAGCGATACCTGCTTTTCAACGGGGATCGTCATGCCTGTGGGGTTATCGGGATTGGTAATGACGATGCCCGCGATCTTACGTCCCCTTGATTCGGCAAACTTCACGCTCTCACGAATCGCATCTTCGGAATACGCCCAGCCCTGGGCAGGATCACCGGGTGCCCAAAGGACATTCGCACCGACACCGTAGGGGCCCCAGTTGTAGGAGATCCATGGGACGCGCGAGACCATGATCAGGTCACCCTGTCGTCCATGACCCAGAGCCATCATCGCCTGGTATGCTTTGATCAGTGCGTCACGCCCGCCCGCGGTGCCGAGCACATTGGCAGGTCCCCAACCGCAGGACGAGTCTAATTTCCAATATTGCTCGATCACAGCCTTGCGATAGGCTTCCGTGCCGAAGGGCATGTCATAGGATGTACCATGCTCAATTTGAAGCTGCAAAGCACGTTCCAAAAGTGCCTTTGGAGTCCCGGGCAACGACGCGCCCCCATCGCCCTGGGATGCATCGAAAATCTTCGCGCCGGGATTTTTCTCCACGTAGACCTTTAACGACTTGTTGATGAGGAACATGCGTGAAGGCGGAATGTCCGCCATCTGCTTGAGGTGCTCACTGACAGGGACGAGAGTCTTCTCGTCAACGGCGAATACGGGCGTGGTGTTGGAAATCATGATGGCTCCTGACTCCCCTCGCCTGCCAGGAGAAGGGCTGGGGGTGAGGTGGAGATAAAAATAACGCCCCGATGTCCGGGGCGTTTGGTGTACCTAGTGAGTATGAACTTTTTGCTGTTCACCTGACAACCACCAACGTCCCGTCACGGCATGTGTGACAGTATTATTGTCGTTGCTATGGAGATCGAGGGTGTACTGGCTAAACATTGGGCGCAAGGATACCACCGCGGAAAGGGAGCGTCAAGCGTATTCCACAAAAAATGAGTTGGAGGAACAGCCACCTTTCTGCCATGAAACTATGTTGACAGCCGGGGTCCGCGTTTGAGAAACAACACAAACCCAGCCAGCCTCAGCCCGGCGCTTAACCACAGTGCCCCGTCGAGACCGATGTATGTGGCGAGCCATGTACCCAGCAGCGGCGCAATAATCATGGATAAATATTGCATGGACTGTGCCAGTGACACGAATGTCGCGCTGTATTCTGCCGGGACGGTCTTCATCAGCTCATCAAAGAAGACGAGGTCGAGACCACCCTGAAATAAACCTGCAATGGCAGCGTACAGAATGATCAGATCCACGCGCGGGGTAGCCGCGCTCAAAGCGGGATAGAACGCCATGCCGAGGGTTGTTGCAAGAAGGACAAATCGCCCACCGCGCTGGCGGGAGATTAAGGGCCAGACATAATAGCCCACAAGCATGACAAGAGTCATTGTCATGTTGATCGTACCGATCTGCGCGTCCGTGGCACCCACATCGCGGACAAGATAAAGTGGCATGATCGGTGTACTCAACACGATGGCAGAAAAATAAACAAACCGTTTCGATGCAAATGAAAGAAAGGCCGGGTTTGCGCGTAGTATGCTCAGATAATTTTGAATACTTTCGCGCGGCGAGGCACTTTTCGCCAGCGGCGGCGGGACCGCATCAGGCAGCGTGATCTGGTTCGAAAAATAATAACTGACAAAACCACCCGCCGATAGCACCAGGAACATGATGGCGTAATTGACCGGAAAATCGATCAGATTGATCAGCCGTGTAACGATGAACGTCCCGACCACACCGGTCAACCCAAAGATCATCCAGCGGCGGCTAAGCAGTGCATACCGTCCTTCAGGTCCTGCAACGGCGTTCATCACGACAGAAAAAGCCACAGCCAGCGCAGTCTGTGGAAGGGTGGCAAACGCCCAGATCACCAGGGTGGCAACAATAACGAATCTTTCCGAAACAGCGAGCGTCAATATTCCGGTCAGCGCGTAGCAGAGGATGACCATCAGACGGGACAGGCTGTACCACGGGACAATATTTGTTCGTGTTTGAAGGAAACGTCCCACAACGATGGCGAGCAGGAGTCCCGTCACGCCGGGCATGGACGAAAGCAGGCCCACCTGAAAGTTGGTCGCGCCGAGACGCGTCAGGAAAACGGGCAAAAAAGGCGCGGAGACGTTTGAAATGCTGACGCCAATCGCGTCGATCTGCACATAGCGGAAATTCCGTTTTTGGATATTAAGTTCCTGCCCGGTGGGTTCTGTATTCATGGCAGTGAAAGATTATAACGCTCGCAGGGTAAAATCGTTCCATGATCGAAATTCGCCTCATCCAACCAGACGAGTGGGATGATGCCAAACGAGTTGTCTACCGCGTGGCACACGAGATATTCAAAGACCAGCGCTTATTGGAAGATTCCATTGCCTATTACGAGTCGCGCCATGGGCTTGCGGATATGGACAATATTCAAAGGAATTATTTCGAAAATGGCGGGACGTTTCTCGTCATGTTCCAGGATGGGGAAATGATCTGCACAGGAGCCATCCGCAGGCTCGAAGATGATACCTGTGAGCTTAAACGACTCTGGCTGCTAACCGGGTATCACGGCCAGGGGCTGGGCTATCGCATGCTGCAGGAGTTATTGTTGTTCGCAAAAAACGCGGGATACAAACGCGTCTGGCTTCAAACGGACCCGCAAGCACAGAGCCGCGCAGTGGATTTCTACAAACAGATCGGCTTCCACGAAATTCCCCGCTATACCCACCAGACGGATGATATTTGCATGGAAATGATTCTCTAACCGTCATTGCGAGCGCAGCGAAGCAATCCCACATTAAACAAGAGATTGCTGCTTCGGGTTAACACCCTCGCAATGACGGGAAGCTCATAACTTCACCGCGCTCAGCCAGCCTGGTAATTGTTCGAAGAGCTGCTTCATGATCTCCTTCGCCCGCTGATTGAAGATCTCGATATTGTTATACGCCTCCCCACCCCCTTCACCGACCATGTCACTGACCGAGCGCAGAATCAACAGGCGCGCGTTGTTTTTTTGCGCCACCCAGGCAAGCGCCGCTGATTCCCAATCAGCTGCTAGCGCTCCCTTTGATTTCAGGAACGGGATCTTTCCGGGAGGCAGGTCACTGTCCGCGGATGCGATGGTGCCGCGTCTGACAGGATACGGATCGGGTTCAGCAAGCCAGCTCAAATCGAGGGAGGATGCGTAGTATGTTGAAATGTCGAGATCGCCCATTAATTCCACGATGTCGTAAACGAACGTTTTCTCCACGAGAATTACATCGCCCTGATTGACGACTCCCTCGAAGCCTCCGCATGTTCCAAGGTTGACCACAAGATCGGGTGAATAATGTTCCAGCACATATTGCATCATCGCCGCGGAAGCGATCTTTCCCCATCCGCTGTGGAAAATGGCGACATGCTCATCACGGATCACGACATCAAGACATTCACCGAATGGTGAATGTTGAACCCTGGCATCGGGAAACAATGGCTTGACGCCTTCCCACTCGGCAATGGCAGAAACTAGAACAACTGTTTTCATGGTTAACCATCCATTAGAGTTTATTTTTGCGGCATTTCCAAAGTATAACGTGCCAACTCTGTGCTGTATAATCACGCCATGCAGTGGATTGATACGACCCTTGGCAAGGTCCGGATTGAAAAACAACTGGCAAAGGGAGGCATGGCAGAGGTTTATTTAGGCACGCATCTCACACTCGACCGTCCTGTTGCGATCAAGGTCTTGCATAACTTTGTGGAAGCAGACGAGGCGATGAAGTTGCGCTTCCAGCGCGAAGCCAGGGTTGTGGCGGCATTACGGCATCCAAACATCGTCCAAATCTATGATTTCGACACCGTGGATGGACATCCGTACATCGTGATGGAATACATCAAGGGACCATCACTTGCCCTGTATCTGCGAAAACTGCATGAACACAATCAGCAGATGCAACCTGAACACATCGGGCGGCTTTTGAGCAAACTTGCCCATGCGCTGGATTATGCACACGAGCAGGGAGTCATCCATCGTGACATCAAGCCCGGCAATATTCTCCTGCATATGCAAACAGGTGCATCACGAGCGATGTTCACCGATCAAATCGAACCTATCATCAGCGATTTTGGCCTGGTGCGCATCGTGAACGCTACCACACAGACTGCATCGGGATTGGTGAGCGGCACACCCGCGTATATCTCTCCTGAGCAGGCCAAGGGGATAAAGACCGATCACCGCACGGATATCTATTCGCTCGGTGTGGTGCTGTATGAAATCGTGGCGGGCCGGGTTCCGTTTGAGGCCGAAACAACGTGGAGCCTTATTTACAAACACATCTATGAAGCACCGCCACCTATTCCGAATATACGACCCGCAGTGCAAAACGTCATCGACCGTGCTCTGGCCAAGGACCCCAACGATCGCTATCAAACATGTGACGATCTGGTGGCGGATTATATGGATGCAATCGCAACCGATGCGGACTTCCCCACCCTCCAAATCCCGGCTCATTCCCCGGCTGTAGATCCCGCTCCACAAACACCCGTGCCCGTCGCGCCCTCCGAAAAGCAGACTCCAGCCTCGAGCCCGGCGCGCCGCAACGTAGTGCTGTTGCTTGGCGCGGGACTCATTGTCCTTGCGCTGGTCGTATATGGCGGGTCACGACTCGGGTCACCGCAACCCGTCACCGAAGCTCCTGCATTGACTCAGCATTCAATGGAGAATCTTCAAACGCCGCAACAACCCACGAGTTCAATTGTCATACCGCCCGTTGACACCCGCCCGACCGTGGGCGTGCTCCGTTTCCAGGATGGGAACGCGCCCGCAGATCAGATCACACTGACCACATCCAACATGCCTTTGCCGCCGACAGGAAGTCAATACGAAGCCTGGCTCATCGAAGATGACAGCGAACAACGCATCTCGCTGGGGTTCATCACTTTCGACCAGAGCGGGGCGGGTTCACTGACTTTCGTTGACCCACAGGGACGAAACCTGTTGGGCATGTATCATGGGGTGGAGATCACCGTTGAACCCAGCCCGGATGGCAACCCCATCCCATCCAATGACATTGCGTTTGCTGTCAGCCTGCCTTCAGGCGGATTGACGCATGTGCGTCATTTGCTTTACGCCTTCAGCGCTACACCGAATGAGAATGGTTTCGTCAACGGGCTCAACGCAGACACTAATCTTATCGATCAAATCGCACAGGAAATGCTGGCAGCCTATGAATCAGGCGACGACGCAAAAGTCCGTTCACAGGTGGAAGCGATACTAAATAGTATCGTTGGAAAGCAAAGCGCAAACTACCAGGATTGGAACCAGGATGGAACGATCAACGATCCCAGCGATGGCTTTGGCCTGCTTTTGAATGGTGATAATGAAGGCTACATTCAGGGTACCTATACTCATGCGGACCTGTCTGTGAATTCACCCGATGCGACACAAAATATGCGAATTCATGGCGAGCATGTCAAGGCTACAGCACTCAACATCAGCGGATGGACCCCCACGCTGCGTGATCAATTGATATTGTTTCTCCAATCTCCGGACAACGTCAACAGGGAGGGCATGATCCGAAACGCGGTTGCCCTTGCCAATCAGATCCAAAATGGATTTGATGTCAATGGCAACGAAAATATCGAACCCATCCGGGGCGAAGGCGGCGCAACCACTGCATACGAACACGCCTACTACATGGCGGATATCCTGATCACACCCGCGCCATAAGGGAGTGGCTAAAAGAATAGGCCATATTTCTTCTCACCACACACCAGCCCCGCTGGGGTGGTGCCGGGGGAGAACACAGAGTTCACGGAGAATGTAGAAGGTTTTCTCTGTGTTCTCCGTGTACTCCGTGGTGAAACTATTGGGCAAGCCCACACAATTA
>JANMSY010000064.1:0-2060 GCA_031389865.1 Anaerolineales bacterium
TAATTGTGTGGGCTTGCCCAATAGTTTCACCACGGAGTACACGGAGAACACAGAGAAAACCTTCTACATTCTCCGTGAACTCTGTGTTCTCCCCCGGCACCACCCCAGCGGGGCTGGTGTGTGGTGAGAAGAAATATGGCCCATCCTTTTAGCCACTCCCGACCAAGGCTACAGTTCATTGTTATCCTTATTTTGTTGGCCGGGTATCTATGAACTCCTCACCCTTCCTCACAAGTTCATCGTGGTCTTCCGGTACAGGAAGATCCTTTAAAAATTCCATGGCATATTCGCTTAAGCGCTTTTGCACATGGGGCTGACCGGCTTCGATCCACTTTTCCATGCTCCAGCGTGGAAAGATGGGATTGACATAATATGCAGTTTTGTATTTTTTGAGTGTCGTCGGCGCAGAGATGTAACTCCTGCCTGCGCCCACTTTGTTGATTTCGTCCAGGCCGACGTGCGGGTCGTCCAATTGGAATCCGTTCGCGAAACGGAGAGCCTGGTCGATGATCTCGTGACAGTAGATAAATGTCAACGGTGAAATCGCTTTGGAGCCCAGGGTATCCCCGACGAATGGCGCGATGCCGCCTTTCGTGAGGGAGAATGTGAGCGTATTCATCCAGTAGGTTTCCGCGGCAAGCAGATCCATACCCCAGCCAGTGCCGCTGCCCGATGTCCCACAATGCGGAATGCCATAGTGCGCCATCATTTCTGCGCACGCCAGATTGACGAGAATACTTTGGGGGTCGTAGAAATTCATCAGTGTCTTCATATCGAAATAAACAGGCAGCATGCCAAGCAGCATCGGCGCACCTTCCCTGTATAACTGTCCGATCACGAGACCGGCGAGCAATTCAGCGAGTAATACCGAAAGCGTACCCGCAGGTGTGATGGGAGTTGTGGCGCCCGACATGCTGTAGTTTGAGATGATGACAGGCAGGCCGCGCTCAATGGCGATCTTCATTTTATCCACGGTGCCTTCGTTCATGACGAGCGGCGAAATTGGGTTGAAATAGGGGATGATGAATGGCTTTGCACCCAGGTCGCCGTGCAGCATTTCGAACATCTGCATCACATCTTCAAATTTATGTTCATCCGAGCACAGAAGGACCATGGGCTTTGTCCCATTTGCGAAGTGCTCCAGGCTGCCATATAGATCAGTATGATATTCAGGCACGTCGCGTACAATACCAATCGTGGAAACCATGTCATAGTGCGGAAGTTTATTCCCAAGCCGCACCATGTCCTGCATATGGTGCCGCTGAAACAACTCAGGCGTATCTGTTGCGGGGTCCTGATAGTACAGCGCAGTCACGCCGATCCCAAACCGCATGCGATCATCCGCACCGCCAATGGTAAATTGCGGAGTGCCGCGTCGGTCATACATTTGGATCTGGCGCGGTGCGACGTTGATCGCCCATTCGACGAGCTCGGAGGGAATCCGCACGGTTCGACCATCGACCATCGAGCTGCCGACTCTTTTCTTCAGCATCTCCAACGCGGACGGCGAGTCCACGCGCACGCCAGTGGTGGCAAGAAGTTTCATCGTGTACCGATGCACTTCCTGGATTTGCTCTTCGGTCAGAAGCTTAAGGTGTGGGCGGACGTTGTTCATGGGTGTTCTCCTAAGAATTATGTCATTGCGAGCCGCTTTTTTTGGCGAAGCAATCTCCCATTGTGGGAGGGTATTGCTTCGTCGGGATTTCGACGCTTTGCGTCTCAACCCTTCTCGCAATGACATGTTACTTTACATGCTCATCAAAAAATACAACAGCGCGGTTCATGAAGATGAGCCACTGGTCGCCAATAAAGGAATGACGCTCCCCTTCATATCGAAATAGTTCCACATCTTTTCCAGCGTCGACCAGTGCCTGATACAGCTTATAGGACCAATCGGGTGGAGTGGAGCCAATTGTGTCCCCATCAGCGGTGCCAATGTGAATTTGAACGGGAACAGTGACCTGCTTCAGATGGTAAATGGGGGCGATTAATTGAAGCATGCCAGGGTCATACGCGGCGTCCTTGTACGCCTCGATCAAATCGGCAGACAAATCCAATGG